>DASQZS010000067.1:0-5338 GCA_035638535.1 Candidatus Acidiferrum sp. | reverse complement strand
AACTTTACCCGCACTTAGGAAACTGCAATAAATCGCGTAGGATTTCATTGAATTTTGGTGCGGGGAAGGGGATTCGAACCCCTGAAGGCTTGCGCGTTTTATCTCTACGCCACAGGATGTCTCCTCTAGCCCAGGCAACGTTTCGATCTTAAGTTTGGCTCCGCCATCGTGGCGGTCCTGCCCCTTTGACCTGGTTCCCGCCTAGCGCTGCTAGGCCTCGGGTATCCCCGCACCAAATCTCCAAAAGTTCAACTCTATTCTTTAACTTTCTTGGGAGCCGAACGCAAAACTCTAACAATGCTTTTACTTCGGCTGATCTGGATCGAGACCGGGCCCGTAGCTCAGGTTGGATAGAGCGGCAGATCCGCGCAAACCGCGAACCGCCGAACCCCCTAAGGAACACCGGAAAAAGCTGTAGAACCGGCACTGTCGGTGCAGAAGTCCGGGGTTCAAATCCCCGCGGGCCCGCCAACACTAACGTGTGTGGTAGACAAGAATTAACATCGCACTGGATGAATATCTATCAGTAGGAGATGTACGTTGAATCTCGGCAAATACGTGAAATATTTTGGTGGATTAGTATGCACTCTCGGCGGGATCTATCTTGGGAACGGATATGGCGCCGCATATTGGAGGTTTGGAGTATTCAATCTCGCATGGGACACATTCTTTCGCGGAACGGTTTTGGTGATCATCGGCTTTATTCTAATACGATTCGGAAAATAATTGACCGCCGATTCAGTTGAGATAATTTAAGCAATTTGTTGATCCTTAATCCGGATAACTTTGCCGTCGGAGTGGATAATGCTTTAGTGATCAGAAACTTCGATTTCAGTAAAGGTGCAAGACTTGAAGAAGATCCTCGTAGCAGTTATGCTACTGCTGGCGACGCTACCCTTCTTAGCTCATCCAGTAGCAGCCATGGCTATGAGAGCGCCGGCGCCGCCTACTGGCAAGGCTGTGATTCTCTCGTCGATTAACCGGATATTTCCATTGGGGTATTATGAAAACTACATGGCACTCCGACTAAAGCAGGCGGGGTACACTACAACTTTCCTTACAGACGGCAATGTGACCATCGATTTCTTGGTTAACCAGCTTAACAACTACGATATCGTAATTTGGCGTACGATGACGTACACTTGGAACCATGTCGTTTACTTCTACGTCGGGGAATCCGTTAACGGAGCAACGGAACAGAAGTACGCAGCAGACGTAAGTCAGGGTTGGATAAACGGAAACGCTGGCATATTTGGTATAACCTCGAACTTTATCAGTGAACACTTTACGGCAGGGACACTAAACAATGTTAAACTAATGATCCTGCTTTCAAGCCACTCAAGTGACTTCGGTCCGACCATGGTTAGTGCAGGGGCAACGTCAGTGATCTACTGCAATGGCGTCATAAACATGGGCTTCGGACTAATGGATGACCTGACAAGTCAACTCGTCGATTATCTCGCATCAGGAATGAACGTGTACAATGCTGTGTTCGACTCGGTGAATTACCTGAACAACCAAGCAGGTCAGCAAGACCAGCTCAGAAGCAACATCGACGACGCATATACCCCACCTTTCTGGTTCTCAGGCTCATCGTCACTAACTATAGCGTCAGCATACTGAACAGACGTCTTTCCCAACTTTTTATCTTCTGCTTTTCAAACGAGGTAATTCGTATTAGTGTGTAGGAAGCAAAAGCCTCGAGAACGATTTGTCTACGATAAAAGAGCCAGTAGTCATCCACAAGGGCCTGGATAACGTTTACGTGAGCGAAAGTAAGATCTGCTTCATCGACGGCGAGTCAAGTAGGCTCTTCTATCGCGGCTACGGTATCGAGGACCTTACCGACCATTCGACCTTCGAAGAAACCGTTTACCTACTCCTTTATGGTTGGCTTCCGACAAAAGATCAGCTTCAGAAATTTATCCAAAAAATTGAGAGTTATCGCGTCCTTCACCCCGACGTGTTAGAGCTGATTCGCTCGTTTCCTATTAATAGCGAACCCATGGACGTACTTCGGACTGTTATCTCCTCTCTGGCGGTTTATGATCCTCAGCCGTTAACTGACATCATGGAACAAAGGGTTGAGAAGTGTCTTCAAATCCTTGCCAAAACTCCGACGATAATCGCTACATACGATAGGATCCGTAACGGAGAAAAGCCAATCCCACCTAAACCGGGACTAAGCCATGCGGCAGACTTCCTCTACATGCTCACCGGAAAAATGCCTGATCCATACGATGTTCGCGTAATGGACGTGGGTTTAATTCTCCACGCCGAGCATGAGATGAATGCTTCAACCTTCTCGTGTATCGTGACCGCTTCCACATTGGCGGATATGTATTCAGTTCTAACATCTGGTGTTGGAACTCTCCGAGGACCACTTCATGGTGGAGCGAATGAGGAGGCATTGAAGGCTGTACAGGAGGTTGGCGATCCATCAAGAGCTGAAACATACGTGGTGGAAGCTCTCAGTGAGAAGAGGAGAATTATGGGGTTCGGTCATCGTGTTTACAAGAACTTCGATCCACGCTACAAGATTTTCAAGGCGATCGGTGCCGAATTGGCAAAGAAGAAAGGCCAGGAAGAACTCTTTGAAACTGCAGTTGCACTTGAGAATAGCGCGTTGAGCCATTTAGCTGGATCATCGATCTTTCCTAACGTCGATTCATATTCGGGAGTTGTATTCCACATACTGGGCATCCGAACTGATCTATTCACACCGATCTTCGTAATGAGCAGAATCGCTGGCTGGACGGCTCATGTAATAGAATATTTGCAATCTAACAGACTCATCCGCCCTAAGGCGTTATACGTCGGAGAGGTTGGGTTGCAGTACCTTCCGATCGAGAGTAGAATGTGAAGGAGGGATTCTGTGTTTGAATGTCGGGCATATGATTACTAAACCACTAGTTACGATCACCTCGGACAAGACTATTCTTGATGCTGCGCGGATGATGGTGAGTAACAATATGGGTTTACTTGTCATATTGAATCCTGGTGACCAAGCAATGTTGGCAGGCGTGATATCGGAGAGGGATATCATCAGAGCGTTGGCTTCAGGGATGAATCTGAACGTTAGGGTTGGAGAGGTCGGATCTCGAGACGTAGTAACCGTAAGAGTCAAGGCTGATGTTGCTGAGGCAGCGAAAGCCATGAACAGGAACCGAATAAGGCACGTCGTAGTTCTAGATGAATACGAAAAACTCGTTGGTGTCGTATCTATGCGCGACCTGGTAGGCGAACGTGCCACGCTGAACGCCATTCTGCAATCGCATGAGAAAGAAGTATTTCTCGGAACAGACTAGTCCAAAGATTTGATTTTTGAGACTAGGTCGTCGAATGAAGCCTCCGTCTCGGTCCTCGTCGCCATATTCTTGATTTTCACCATTTGGGTTGCAAGTTCTTGTTGACCCAAAACGATCAGATACGGTATCTTGGCTGAATTTACGTAGTCGATTTGTTTTCCTAAACTTCTATCCTTCAGATCCACTATCGCTGCGATTTCGTTCTCACGTAACCGGGTAGCGAGTTTGATTGCATGCTCTTTCAAATCTGTCTTTACCGTGGCAACGAAGACTTTTGCGATCGGTTGTGGTGTTGGGAAGAGATGTTCGCGTTCTAGGGAGATCATTAACCGCTCTATTCCTCCAGCCGCTCCTGTGCTTGGCAGATCGCGTTTGCCGTAGACTTTGCAGAGCTGATCGTACCTTCCACCGCCAAAGATTGCTCCAACATCGCCTGCCTTGTCAAAAGCTTCGAAGACAATACCATCATAGTAACCGATTCCTCGAACTATACTCAGATCATAAATACAACTCGAAGTCAGTCCGAAAGCGTCGAGAGCATCTGCGAGTACTTCTAGCTCAATTATAGCAATTTTTGCTTTTTCGTCTTTGATTTCTATCGCCTTTAGCTTGCTAAGGCAGGATTTGGGAGCACCGTTGAGTGAGACGAACGTGAAGATGTCGGATATTTTCTGTCTCGAAATTTTGATGGTCGCCAATTCTCTCTCAAGTTGCAGGCGATTTTCCTTGCGTATCTTGTCGATAATTCTGAGTGATTGTTCTAATTTCTTACCCTGACGGATGCCAAGCTGGTTTAGGTAGGCTTCTATGAGTTTTCTATTGCTGATTCTGATGATGAAGTCTTTCAATCCCACATTTCGGAGAATCTCTGCTCCGATTGAGATCACTTCAGCGTCAGCTAGAGGGCTTGGTGAACCAAATATTTCTACGTCCCATTGGGTGAAGTATCTGTATCTTCCATATTGCGGTTCGTCGTACCTCCAGTTGCCACCTATTGCAGCGTATTTGATGGGTTCTAGTAGGTCTGATCGATTTGATACTATTCGTGTTAAGCCGACTGTTAAATCAAATCTGAGACCGAGGCTACGATCGCCTTTGTCTTTAAACCAGTAAATTTCATTCCTGATCGCGGGCCCACTTTTTGCTTCCAATGTCTTGAGCGTTTCAATAGTTGTTGGCTCGACAAGTTGAAATCCGTATCTTTGCACTACTTGTCTGATCCGATCATACAACCAAAGCCGTCGATTCATTTCATCTGGTTCGATGTCCTTCATTCCACGAGGGAGGGTGAATTCGTTGGAGCTCAATCTTGTTACCAGATTTGAGCCGTGAGTAGTAGGAGCTAGTTCTATAATCTTGTTAATGATATGCAACCTTTATAGCGACTAGGTTACTGTAGCGAGCCGACTTCCATGTCTGTCGCTAAAAGTCGGGAACTTGGGACCGGTGTCTTAGCCGGCGTAGTTCTCGGCGGTTTGGTTTCTTCTGTGTTGAGTATTGGGAACGTAACTTATGCCGCTCCAATAGGAGGTTTCGTTGCCGGGGCCTGCGCGGCATACATAATCTATGCGAAGATGGGGCATGCTTCTTTAGCTGGAGCGCTCGCCGGAGTTCTTAGTCTTCCATTCTTTCTTGGTGTTTCTCAGATTTTAGTGATTTTCGAAGTAATCCCCCTACCCTCAGGCGCACAACCCAGTTTTGCGGAACTTCAAGGAGCCGTTGTGGCCATAACATTGATGAATTTGCTAGCTGGTGGAATTGGAGGGTCAATTCTGGGTATGGTTAGGCATCCACCAATGACTCCGCCGCCTCAATCAGTAATTCCGGGTGTACCTGGTCAGACAAAATATTGCGTTCAGTGCGGAGCACAGTTCCCGTCAGGCACTATGCTTTGTCCTCAATGCGGAGCCAAGCAACCTCAATGAGCTCTAGACGTGCAGCGAGCTGAGCGTATAATATACGATATCTGTTCTGCGATCAACAACCGCTAGTATCAATTCCTTCCTTTGATCATCTGCGAACGCGAGAAG
>DASQZS010000066.1:0-4958 GCA_035638535.1 Candidatus Acidiferrum sp. | reverse complement strand
GATGGACACCTGACGATGATAGTGGGCTTTGGGTTCTGCAAAGCGTTGATGGCAAAACTATGGGTTTTAGTCGACAGGCTCCTGAGTGGGGTCTGAATCACAGGAACGAAGAAGGGGTGCGGGTTCATGGGTAGAGGTCGTCGATTTCAGAACCGCAGTATTAGGACTGAAATGAAGTTACTGAAGTGCGTAAGCTGTCAGAAACTCATTCGGCTTGACGAATATGTGACTCACTTGCCCGCATGCAAACTTGCGATTCAAGAACCCAAAATCTCGTCGGCTAATGTTGGTGTTTCATCAACGCCTGCGACTTCAGGTTGAGACGATTGCCTTGTACATCTGGCTGAAATGTAGCAATTGTGGTATTCTGCTCGGAGAAGTCAGTAAAGGGTCCACGTTCGAATATCTTGACATCAAATGCCAAAATTGCAGAAAGCGGTAGGCGTCGACAGCCGTCAAAAATCCAAGTGTCTGACACTACTACGGCGGAGATTATGCGATTGATGAAGGTTCAAACGTGTCCTTGCTCAACAAGCTATATTGAAAGCCAGCTGTTAAGATATATGAGTACACTTATTACTCGCCTTATCATACTCTTGATTCAGTTAGGTATGCGGGCTGAAACGTACGTCCTACCGTAATCATCCGTGTCGACGTCTAAGTTATCTCCCGAACAACTAGCTGAACAAAACATACTGAGGTGAAATGCATGAGCTTTGAAGCTTCCATATCCAAGCCAGTTGAGGAAGGTAAGGAGTATGAGCTTGACATCAAAGAGACCAGCCGTCGCGGTGACGGGGTCGCAAGAATTGAAGGTTTCGTTATCTTCGTTCCGACGACACAACCTGGCGATCACGTGAAGGTCAAGATCAACTCTGTTGGACCACGATTCGCAACAGGCGAAGTCATCCAATAGAACAACTGAGGCTTTTGTGCCTCTATCCCATTTTTTGCATTTCTCATTTACGTCCCCTTTATTACGGATGCTGCCTATAGTATGCGTAGTTGAAACATCATACCAGAATTTTGGGCTCCGCGAGGAAAGCACCGACACGATAGAGATCTCGTCTACTTACTTCAACTTGGCAGAAAGCACAATCTCTCACCTGTTTCTCTACATGATGCTGTTCTTGCCTCGTGGGAAAGTGGAAAGGCCCAATGTGGAGGGCTACTAATTGAAATTCGTTTGCGCGGTGAGGACTCTTCAACATACATGTTCTCTGTTAAAGGGAGGCAGGTTGCCCAAGCGAATCTCCGAAATGAGTCCGTCAGAAAACTTAAGCGTCTTCCAGATGAATTCTCTGTTCTACTTGACGCTGATGGTGAGTGGCCTGAATTACCTAAAGAGCGAGTAGGAGCGGAAAGTGTTATTGGCGATTTGCGTTATGGGTTGAGAGATGTATCGTTCAAAGCCCATGTCACTAAGAAGTCTGATGTGAGAGCTGTGACTACGAGAGACGGAACCCCTCTATTGGTCTGCCAAATCACGCTTTCAGATGAGACGGGAGAGATTCCGTTGGCCATCTGGAACAGCCAGATTCCTACAATCTCCAACGGAGATCTCGTTCAAATCCAAAACGCCAGAGTCCGAAGCTTCAGAGGTCAAATACAACTTGCGCTCAGCAGAAAAACGGGTGTTCTAACTGTTCTCAAACCAGCCAACAAACAACCAGTTAACAGCCAACCTCTGCTTGTTGAAAACAGGTTCTGAAGGCTCTGCTTAAACTCTCAAGGTCCAATGTGAACCCAATCATCACTCCTAGGGAAGATCATGAATGGGAGGTAGGGGGCACATTCAACCCTGCAGCAGTGAGAGTTGGCAACAAGACTCATCTTTTGTATCGGGCAGTTGACTCCAACAAGATCTCAAGTTTAGGCTACGCACAAACAATTAACGGAGCCGAGTTAACTTTCAGATCCTCTGAACCTGTCCTTTCCCCATCAACTGAAGCGGAAAGTTTCGGTTGTGAGGATCCGCGAATAACCTTGCTTGATGGTCGCTTTTACGTCGCCTATACTGCTTACTCTAGGCGCGGACCGCGCCTGGCATTAGCCTCGACCACCGACTTTACACAATTCCAAAAATATGGTTTGATCGGCCCCGACCATACCGACAAGGATTGCGCAATTTTTCCGGAGCGAATAAATGGAAAAATTGCGATACTGCATCGTCTCCAATCAAGTATGCAAATTGCATACTTCGATGACCTAGAATCCATGGTCGATTCGCAACAATACTGGAATGGATATATGAAACATTTTCGTGACTTTGAACTGATTGGTCCCAAATTCCCATGGGAACATAGGAAAGTGGGCACAGGGGCACCCCCAATCAAGACAGACAGAGGATGGCTGCTGATTTATCACGGTGTGAGTCTTAAGAAAGTCTACAGTACCGGAGCATTGCTCTTGGATATGGATGATCCGATGAAAGTTCTGGCGCGCACAAGCACCCCAATCCTCGAACCGGAAATGGACTTCGAGAAAAACGGGATCGTGTCAAACGTAGTCTTCCCTGACGGAGCTGTCGTTGAAGACGGTCGCTTGTTTGTTTACTATGGTGGTGCAGACAGAGTTTGCTGTGTAGCAACCGCTCCGTTCGATGACTTCGTTGATCAACTTGCACGAGAAAGTAACGGCACTTAGAGACATTCGAATTTCGTTTCAAATAATTTCGAGTTCGAGAAAATGCTCGCAATACTAACCAGAAATCACGCGCAGCTCAAATATTGCAATTCCTCAAACGATTTAGCCTCGAGCGAATCTAGAGTGTAAGGAGACTTTCGGGATGGTGACAAGTATTCGTGTTGGCCTCGTTGGTGCTGGCTTCGCGTCCAGATTCCATTTCCAAGGATATCTACGAGTTTACGGGGTCCCGGTTGAAGTTGTAGGAATTACCAGCCTCCATCCTGAAACTCGCGAAACATTCGCCCGCAGTCATGGTATTAGAGCTTTTTCGACTTTCGAAGAACTCTGTGATGCTGTGGACGTAGTTGATCTGTGTACTCCAGGTTCAACTCATGAGCGTTTGGCAATTAAGGCTCTTGAAAGCGGGAAGCATGTGGTGATTGAGAAGCCCTTCACTGGTTATTATGGAACTGGTGCTGGAGATTTCCGTGGCGACACGTTTTCGAAAGAATTGATGCTGCGGGAAGCGATGGCGAGTTGCGATCGAATAATGGTTGCCGCAGGTCATGCGAAGAGAACTATTTGTTACGCGGAGAATTGGGTTTATGCACCTGCTATTCAGAAAGAGACAGAAATTCTAAGAAAGACTGGCGGCCAAATTCTCAGGATGATTGGGGACGAATCGCATAGCGGTTCGCATTCACCTTTTTACGGTAAATGGAAATTTTCTGGTGGGGGGTCACTGATGGGAAAGGGTTGCCACCCACTCAGCGCCGTCATTCACCTGAAACGTGTGGAGGGCGAAGCTAGAGATGGATTGCCAATTCGACCAGAATATGTTAGCGCACGTGTGCATGAGATTACTCGCCTGAAGACTTTCCGGGATGCTGGGTTCCTTCGTACCGGATACGAGGATACTGAGGACTACTGCCAAGTCCACGTGACGTTTCAAGATGGGACTGTAGCCGATATCTTTTCGTCCGAACTCGTTTTGGGGGGCGTTTACAATTGGTTGGAAGTTTACGCCAATAATCACAGGACTCGGTGCAAGCTAGTTCCAATAGACGCAGTTGAAACTTACAACCCCAAAGAAGAACTTTTGGAAGACGTGTACGTAACAGAGAAGATCGGTACCAAACAGGGATGGAGCCATCCCTCACCGGACGAAGACTGGCAACAAGGTTATCCGCAAGAATTTCAGGATTTCATGGAAAGTATCAGCAAAGGGCGCTCGCCGATTTGCGGAGCGGAAATCGCGCGAGATACAGTCGCGGTTCTTTACTGCGCTTACCTCTCAGCGGAACGCAAGGGAACCGACGTCGAAATCCCGAACAGCATAATCTAGATCGCGATAATCGTACGGCAGACCAATATAATCGCGAACAGATCGAGTTACATCAATCCAGCATACCAACGAGTAGAATGTAAGATGACTGATCCAGAAGCTATGTATATCGACCGGATGCAGGTTCGCATATTTGAATCGAATGAAGCGCTCGGACAAGCGGCGGCAAATGATTTCGCTAAGCTCATTTCTGAGATTCTAAATGAACATGAGACTGCCTCAGTCATTTTTGCATGTGCAAATTCTCAACTCACCTTCCTCGACGCGTTGAGAGGCAAGAAAGGGATTGCATGGAATAAGATAATCATATTCCATATGGATGAATACTTGGGAATGTCAGACCAACACCCAGCTAGCTTCGCTCGTTTCATTCGCGAGAAATTGATAGATTTCATTAACCCTGCCGGTTTCTATCCTTTACGCGGCGCCTCGACAGATGTCAAATCTGAGCTTAAGCGTTACACGGATCTCCAGCGAAAGTATCCTCCAGATTTATGCGTCTTGGGTATAGGTGAAAACGGGCACTTAGCGTTCAATGATCCACCTGCAGACTTTAAGACGAAGGAAACAATTCACGTAGTTGATCTTGACTCAACTTGCAGAGAGCAACAAGTAAATGAGGGACATTTCCCAACACTTGATAAGGTTCCCAAGCAAGCACTTTCATTGACAGTACCTGCCCTCCTGGCGGCAAAACATGTGTTCGCTATCGTTCCAGAGAAACGGAAAGCCGCAGCTATCGAGATGGCGCTAAGAGGACCCGTCGGACCGAAATGTCCTGCATCGATACTACGTACGCAACCTCACGTCACGCTATATCTTGACAGTGAATCTGCCGCTTCCTTGCGTTAGCTTCTATCTCTTGTTAAATCCGTACGCGATTTTTCATGATAAAGTCCGATGCTCTACAATATCATGGTTGAGAATCGCTGACGAAGGATAAATACGCGCTACGCCGTCGAGCGCTTGTAGTTTAACTGCAAGA
>DASQZS010000065.1:0-14980 GCA_035638535.1 Candidatus Acidiferrum sp. | reverse complement strand
AAAGTCATGTACTCGTCGTCCGCAGATCACTCGCTGAGATTAATCATACTTTGCCTCACCTTCGCTACGACGCCTGGCGTAACCAGAGTACTCATATGTATTGCCGACAGGCAGAGGTTGTCAAGTCAGAGAGGAGTGCGTGAAAAGATGGCTAATACAGCATTTCTTTTGATTGTCAATGTGGCTGTCACGATAGCAGGATTTTGGTTATTTGGAGAGTTTCTCATCAGAGTGATTACGTCAGCGGCCAAGAGAGCTGGACTTCTAACTGGTCAGATTCGTCTCATTAAGGAATGGATATGGTTACTAATAGCCGTGCTCGCGATAGGAGGGGTCGTTCACATTGTCGGCCTAGCCTCACAATTCACAACCCTCACTATCTCAGGGATTATAGCCGTAGCATTTTCTCTAGCACTTCAAACAACTCTATCGAACGTTATTTCAGGCATCCTGCTACTACTCGACAATACGCTCAGGGTCAACGATTTGATTGAATTTAGCGGATTCAAGGGTCAAGTGGTAAAGATAGGACTGAGAAGTACATGGATTAAGACTGGCGAAGGCAACATTGTGATTACCAGCAATAATTCAATCGTAAACGGACCGTTAACCAACATAACAGCAGCCGAACGCCTACAAAAAGAACTCTAGGAGCTTGGAAGAGCCCTGCGATTCCAAGTGTTGCCGATAATTGCAATCCTAATCCTAACACTGTTCGCCGTCTTCCCTAGCTTTCGTTTTGGCGGTTTCGGTGGAGATCTTGGTTGGGTTGCTCTAACGATTTCAGTAATTCTCATAGTTCAAAGTTTTATGAAAACTTGGAGGACATCCCGCAATGACACTCAGTTGGAAGTGAAACAACGAATTAGCAGTTGGCGTGCGTTGCATGTCAGTCTATCTGTTCTGGTGACAGTCTTTGCTGGGGTTCACGGGATCGTATTCCTGTGGGCGATCGGGTCATTCTTCTACGGTTATCTTGCGGGCGTAGCGGCTTTCGCGTTGCTGTTGGTTTTGGGCCTTTCAGGGATTGTGCTCGAGAAGAAGCGTGGAAGTAGAAGCTTCAGACGACTCAACTATATTCACCTCGGGTTGACAGTTATCGTTTTGTGGTTTGCGGTGATTCACGTGATTATCTCCACACCGGCATTTACCGCGCTCAGACTCTGAAATTAATTTGTGCAATCAAAACGTTAGTCAGTTCGACGGCCGGTTCACTCTAGCCAGACGGTTTTGCAGGGGCGTTTGATTTGGTAATGTGAGAAGTTTTCGCCTTTCTTGGCCCCATGCCAGTGCCATAAGAGGGCGGGTATGCAAACGAAGTCGCCTTTTTTGAGTTGTTGAACTGCGCCGAATGTAACCTGCGCTTTGCCATCTTCATCAAGCTGAACCTGGGACTGCACGGCTAGGACTCCCTCACCTTCGGCCGTCACTAATACTTGGTCGGAGTCGTGGTAATGGATCTTGGTCCGGGCTCCGTTCTCAAAACTCACCAAGAAAACTTCGACGTCATTGGTTACGGATTCGTTGATTACTGCTCTTATCTGAGCTTTGCCGACAAAATAGTTCTCAGTCCCAGAAGTGGGCGTTACGTTGTCAATGTTGATTTTCGGCTTGCGCTGAGTCTTTTCGAGTGACCGATGGCCGGTTAGTGACAAGTTAGGATGGCCAGCCTGCGAGTATTCCGCCGTCGACTGCTAGTGTCGTTCCCGTAATGAAGGATGAGGAATCGGTTGCTAGAAATAGTGCAGCTTTAGCGATCTCTTCAGGTTTCCCCATTCGACCGACAGGATGTTTTGCTATCAGATCCTTGGTTACCTTCTCAGGGTCCGGAGCCATTTTTAGTTGTGTCATGAGCAGAGGTGTTTCGATGGCGCCTGGGCAGATACAGTTGGCTCTTATGTTGGATTTAGCGAAGTCGAGAGCAATTGCTCTTGTAAGCATTAAGACGCCCCCCTTTGACGCATCGTAAACAGCTTCGTTCTCCATCGCCATGAATGAGTTTATGGAGCCTATGTTGATTATGGAACCTCCACGGTTTCGTAGCATGTGAGGGATCACGTATTTGCAGCATAGAAATACTCCCTTGAGGTTAACGTCGATAGTATAGTCCCACGTTTCTTCCGTAGAATCTAGAATAGTCCCGAGTGGGGCTACTGCAGCGTTGTTAACGAGTATATCTAGGCGTCCGAACTTGGCGATGGCCTCGTCAATCATCTTTTTGACTTCGGATGATTTTGAGACATCGGTCTTAACGAAGATCGCCTCAGTTTTCTTTCTCACGTCTTCCAGTGCGGCCTTCCCTTTGGTTTCATCCCGAGCGGCAAGAATCACTTTTGCCCCTTCCAGGGAGAATAGATCCGCGATAGCTTTCCCTATGCCGTAAGTCGCACCGGTCACGATTGCAACCTTACCATCAAGTTGCTTTGTCATTTCAAACACGCTTCATGATTATGGTTTGAGAGATATTAAAGAGAGATGAACGTGCCTCAAGCCAAATCGATCTGCCGCGATCGGCGAATAATTATAAGCGCTCGTCTCTAAGTGAGCCGCGGTGAACCGATTGAATGCAATTACGCCAAAGATTGGCTTAGCAACCATAGTGAGCCCGTTTGAAGTCGGAGCAGAGAATGCTGAAAAAGTTTTGTCGCAAGGAGCCGCAGCGCTTAGAGCAACCGGATTAAGCGTTATCCACGCACCTCGACCAATCGATAATGACGATGAAGGTATCCGAGCTGGAAGAGAGTTTGCGAAGCAGGAGCTTGATGCGATTTGTATTCTATATGCGACTTATGCGGATGATACATTCGCTAGTGCGCTGCTTGAACAGTCTGGTTTACCTGCGATCCTATGGGGCACTAACGATTATGATGCTGGTTCGATAGCCGGCGTGCAGCAACTTTCCGATATCCTCACTGAGATTGGACAATACTACAGACCGGTTTACGGTAACCTTGATGACGTTCGTGTCGTAGAGGAAATAGTATCTCTCTCCAGAGTTGCCGCAGCGAAGAGGAGGATAGCCAATAGCCGGATTGGAGTCGTCGGTTACCCGCATATTAAAGGCCAAACTCAGGCGGCGTTCGACGAAATTGAACTCCATCGAAAGTTGGGCGCCCGTGTCGTTAGTGTCAGCATGCACCATTTTGTGACGACCGTCTCGTCTATAGGGGATAGTGAGGTGAGCCCGATTTGGAAGAAAGTCAGCGAGGGCATGGGGTCAGTGTCAGTTAACCAGGAACAGATCAACGAAGGCGTGAAGACTTATCTCGCAATGAAACGGATCGTGGAAGAGAGACATCTGGATGCAATTGCACTTGAGGACTGGAATGAACTGATCGGTCTGCCGAATCTTGGTTTTGCGCTGCTTAACGAGGAGGGTATCCCAGCGGGGTGTGAAGCGGACGTGCATTCTACGTTGACGCTCTATCTTCTCTCTTTGCTGACTGGCAAACCTGCATTCCACGGTGAATTATTGGGCATACTCGAGGAGGAAGATGCATTACTGGTCGCCCATTACGGAGTCGGTGCACCAAGCCTTGCCGAGTCGCGAAACAAGATTAGCCTCCAGCCTGATCGTTCATCGCATAAGGGAGTGAGCCTTGTCTACCAAGTAAAACCTGGGCCAGTAACCATCGCGAGTCTAACCGGTCGTCGAAACTCGTACCGTATGCTGATAGCAGCTGGAGAGAGTATCGACGCGAGAGAAGTATTTCACGGCGGAGTGGTTGCTAACGTCAGATTCAAAGTCCACTGGCGAGAATTTCTGCGTAAAGCTGAAGGCATGAGTCATCATTGGATGTTGGGCTTAGGAGACGTATCGGAGCAGCTTGAAGAGTATTGTGACATGACGGGGATAAAACCCGTCATCACTTAGGCGGTTTTATTCAGGTGGAAGTTTTCAGAAGTTTTCCTAGGAGTTGTGGAAATTTCAAACCTGATCCAGTTATTGTGCAACACACGATAGTTCTCTTTTTCACCTGAAGATGATCTAGTGCCGCCAAACTTGTTGCTGCAGCGGGTTCGGCGATGATGCCGTCTTGGAGTAAGAGGTTCACGGCATTTCGGATTTGTCGATCGGGGACATTGATTACTCGCGTGCCAGAGATACGTAGGAAATTCCTCCAGCGCAAACCTTCAAAGCGATGAAAGCCACTGATGCTATCAGCGATAGCGGTTCGTTTCGCAGTAGCTGCTATTATGGCAGGATTAAGTCGTTTCTGTTTCACTCCTTCCCAAACACCGATGAGGTGTGTCCCATTGTTCGCAGGGCAAACCAGTACGTCAGGCGATATTTTATCCGCTATTTCCATACCGATCTTTTTGTCGCCTTCTATCTTCGCTCTGCATTGTCCTGGATTTGCCACGTAAATGTTCGCGTCTCTCATCTTCTCGTTTGACTCGTGTACCGCTTGCTCGTATGCTCCGGATATGCGATGGAGGATCGGATGGAACGATCGTATCAGGTTCAGTTTTTCTCTTGAGATTCCAGAGGATACGTAAATATGACACTCAAGATCAATCATGCGTGAAAGAGCAGCAAGTGAAATCGCCGCGTTACCAGTGCTCGCGCATCCTACGGCATCAAATCCATGTGCCAGAGCATCTCTTATTGCTTCCAAGTTTTCTCTATCCTTGTGACTCCCTGTCGGATTGCGGGTCTCGATCTTTCCGAAAACATGACAGCCATAGTGAGCACTAGCCTGTGCTAGTTCAATGCATGGCGTCCTTCCAATCAGTGCGGCCACTGGCAGAATGTCAAGCATGCCTTGGGTAACAGGACGGTCGATTAAAAAACTTAGATTGTAACTAATTTTCTTTAATTGAGAAAGACCAGATGCATCCGCAGCAGTCTAAATGGTTCCGTATATACACAGGAATTTACTTTTTGTCTCGTCTATTTTTCCAGCGCGTCGCGTATCGAAGTACTCAGTCTGGGAAGTAACTTCTGAACGTTGGGTATGACTATCGCGAGCTATCGATTCAGCTCTACAACGGTTGCCTTGTCTTGTTTGTCGGGTGGCGATATTTTGTTCGGTAAGCGCTAGAACGATTCATGGATCTATGCAGCTTATGCGGGCGGAATTTCTCCGAAGACCAACGAAAGGTCGATACCTTGTCTAGCTCTGATTACTTTGTAGACAAAGTAGATTACGAGTCCTAATGCAAAGACGCCGACAACTGAACCAATTGAGGTCCAAGTGATTGCGCCTCCGAGGGCCGGATATAGTAGAACTGTGTATTCTAAGTAACCTGCGACAAGCAGTGCGGCAACTCCAACCAATGATACGATTGGAATATTCATGAATTTCCAGTTAGCTATCGGCGATTTTTGGAACAGCTCTTTCTTTCTGTACGGGAAGACGATGGCTGCGATGGCTACCACTATGAAAGCAAAGTTGAGGCCCATCATTAAGTTTACAAGGTATCCCCAGAAACCGGTGAAAGCGGTCAGGTAGGCCATAAATCCAAGCAGTATTCCAGTCACAATCGTTGAGACTAGAGGAGTGTGGAATCTTTCGCTCACAGAAGCTACGGGCTCAGGGAAGACTCTGTCGAACGACCAAGCAAAGAAATTCCTGGTTACTACAAAGTAGCCTGAAGGAATGATGAAAAGAATACTTGCTAACCACGCAAATCCACCTACATCACGCAAGATTTGGTTGTTCGTAACCATTGCGAACAGGTAGCCAAGGTATGGGGGCGGAAGACCTGCTGGATAAGCGCTTGGATTTGCCCCATAGAGGTAGTTTAGTGCGATTGGAAGGTCAAAACCGAAAGCGTTTGGGATTACTACGATGAGGATTGTGTAGAGGATTATCGAGATGTAGGTCGCACCCAAGACCGCAACCCACATGGATTTCTTCGGATTCTGGATCTCTCCCCCTGCATACGGCGCCCACCAGAATCCCCCCCACATCTGCATCGCCCACGGCAACGCTGCTAGACTGCCCACAACCGTCCAACCCGGAATGTAGCCCGATGTATGTGCTGTGCTGATTACCGTGCTCGGGTTAATGTTGTATTGTGTCTGCAGTACTTGTCCTAAGCTCCAAGTAGGGAATATTGCGGTCAGTGCAAGAGCTACCCAGCCCACTAAAGTAGCTACGAAGAGCACCTTCAGAATCAGTGCAACTACTTTTGTTCGAGGTATGAACGCGATTGTGAAAGCGGCTATGCAGACCAGGGCGATAATGAAAGAGTTCATCGGTTGGGCTACAACCGTCGCGAGGCTGGGGTAGCCTATAGCGAAAAGAAAGCCCGGAAGGAACACGCTTCCGACGAGCCACGCGTTAAGGCCTGTCCATGCTAACGCCAAGAAAGTCATAAAAGTGCTAACCATAAGTCCCAACGATGGATGCAGGGATCGACTAACCCATACGTAGTCTCCGCCGGATCTCGGCATCATTATGCCAAACAGGACGTATAGAATTCCAAGAATCGAGACTAGCGGGACGCTTACAAGAATTGATAGAGCGTAGTTCGCTGAAGAAACTGTAACTGATCCCCAAGCGTACAGTTCCATTAACCCCATGACGAAGTTAAGCTGCGAAAGAGCAATCAAGGCCCCTTCGAACCCGGTAAGAGATCTGAGAAGTCCGGATGCTTCACGTAGAAAGATCTTCGGTTGATTCGAAGCCATAAGTTGACCTCCCCCTTCGATGTATTAAAAATTTGCGTGTGGGTTCCATGCTTCGTCACAACTTAAAATCTCTCCAAGAATGTTTAGGCGATCCATGTTCAGAGTGTTCTTCGCAAGCGACATACACGCGTCTGATATTGCGTTTCGCAAATTTCTCAACGCAGGGAACTACTACCGTGCCGACGCTCTGTTGTACGGCGGAGACATCACTGGAAAAGCACTGATATTTATCGAGAAAGATCGTGAGGGCACCTACCAAGCAGATTTCTTGGGAACCCACGAGGTGATCAAAGGGGAGGAGCAACTCAAAATCCTCACTCAGAAAATTATGGATAGGGGATACTACTATAGGATAATGGATGGACCCGAAATCGACGCTGCGATGCAGAGCAAAGATGAGATGCACAGGCTCATAACTGAAGAGATGATTAAAAGAGTCGAAAACTGGCTTGACCTTAGCCGGGGTCTTCTCGCGAAATCTCAGAAGAAAATGTATCTATTATTAGGAAACGACGATCCTAGAGATGTCCTCGACGCTATACGAAGCAGGACAAACGAGAATATCATCGACATCAACGAAAAGAATTTCACTCTAGATTGTGGTATAGAAGGAATCGGGGTTCCGTTTTCGAATATCACACCCTGGAAATTGCCCGGAGACGTCCCTGAAGACGAATTGCAGAGCAAGATTGAGAAGCTCGCATCGGGTGTGCAGGATATTCACCATTCCATTTTCCTCATCCACGTTCCACCAGTTGACACTGCGATCGACGAAGCGCCATTGTTAGAGGACTTGAAGATCAAAGTGGATGTAACAGGCATTAAGACGACGCATGTCGGTAGTATCGCGGTCAGATCGGTCATAGAAAAATTTCAGCCAATGCTATCGCTGCATGGGCATATTCATGAGTCGAGAGGCGTAGCGAGAATAGGCAAGACGCTTTGCATAAACCCTGGCAGCGAGTACGAGCAGGGAGTGCTGAGAGGGGCAGTAATCAACATTGATGAAAAATCCAAGAAACTTAGGAGCCATCTGCTCGTGTCAGGTTAATTCACTCGCCTTAAGGAGCGAGAATTATCTTCATTGATTTCTCTTTGTCATCCCACACTTTAATCGCGTCATGAATTTGAGTTAATGCGAAACGTTGGGTGATCAGACGCTTCAATGGGATTTTGTCTGTTGCCACAATGTTGGCGGCTTTTGCGTAGTGAGCGTAAGTGTAACCTGAGTGGCCTGTGAGGAACGTTTCATTGTAGTGGATCAAGTTGGGTTCGAACTGAACTGTGACTCCTTTGGGTGTTCCTCCGAATATGCTGATATAGCCTCTACGTGACACCATCTTCAATGCTTGTAGGACCGTCTCCTGCATTACCGCGGTAACGACCACGATATCTGCCCCAGCTCCCTTCGTAACATCGAGAATCTCTCTAACAACATCGCCTCTTGCGTTAACCACGTGGGTTGCACCAAGCTCAGTTCCCAGCTTGAGTTTCCAATCGACCAAACCTACAAGGATAATTCGTTCTGCGGCGTAAGCCTTGGCCAAACCGGTGTGGAGCAAACCCATCGTGCCATCTCCAATTATGACTACGGTTTTCCCTGGTCCGGTGCCTAACGTTTCAATCGTGTTCAAGGAACAGGCTAGAGGTTCGGTCATTGATGCCACTTCGTAGCTCACGTTTGAAGGGAGGGCAAAGATTCCTCGTCGGTCCACAAACCGTTTAGGAATTCGAACATAATTTGCGTGTGCGCCGTTTACATTGTAGCCAAAAGCGATGGGTTGTTCGCAGACATTTTCGTGGCCACTTCGGCACATCCTACAGTTTCCACAGTATGAATCTGCAGGGACGTTGACTCTGTCTTTTTCTTTGATAGATTCTACACCGGGTCCGATTTCGTGGACGTATCCGGCGAATTCATGACCGAGTGTGATTGGCGGTTTTACTATTGAGCTACCGTTCCTGAAGATTTTGACATCGGTCGGGCAGAGCCCTGATGCTTCAACCTTTAGGACTATCTCGTCCCTTCCCGCTTTTGGGATTTCTTGATCTTCAATTCTTAAATCGTTGGGCCCATAAAATACGGCTGCTTTCATTCAAGATCAGCTACAAAGCCTTGAGAGCTTCGTCAACGCTTGCATTCTCTTTCACTATTTTGGAGATTGCAAGGATCATTTTCTTTGGTTCTTTGTATTGCCAGATGTTCCTTCCAATACTGGTGCCTATTGCTCCAGCATCCATGACTTGTTTGACGAACTCCAAAACTTCTCGACCTGAATTCATTTTGGCTCCGCCTGCGGCGATAACTGGAACGAGTGAATATTTCACTATCTTCCTGTAATAGTCCCGTTCTTCTGGGAAGTAGCATTTCATAATATCTGCCCCCTCTTCGCATAGGCTCCTTGTACCCTGACGTAGTAGCTCTCCTCTGTTTTCAGTACTTTTACTCCACGGTTCTACTTCACCCATCAGTGGAATTTCATGTTCGTGGGCTGCATCGGATAGGATTCCGAAGCGTCGAAACATTTCATTTTCATGCGGATGTCCAATCGTGATTGTGTAGACGAGACAGTCGGCGCCGTCTCGCATTGCTTCCTCGACTGACGTGATAAGCATCTGGTCTGCCGGATCTGCTGAAGTTCCGGTTGCTCCAGTTACTCTGTAGACAATTCCCATTCTTCCGGCGAGAATGTCCTGAACCTTGAACAGTGTCCCTCGCCTAAGTAGAATCGCGTCTGCTTTAGCGTCTACGAATTCTCTCACTAAATTCGATGGATCTTCCAATTCTGGGTAGTATGCTTCAATCCCATGATCAATCGGCACGACGATGCTGCGGTTAGAAGGCATAATTCTTGCTAGCCGAATTTTCTTCCCAATTCCAGTCATGGCAACTCATGCGCCTTAGAAAAAGTTCGAACTAATAACTTTGCGTTGAAATACTAGTCCACGAAATCAAGAGGAGTATTTCGCGATTAACTTGAAGTCTTCCTTATGCCGCTCGTATAGGTTCAGGTAGATTGAAAAGAGATCATCATACATCTTCCGAAGTGAAGGGTCAGGATAAATATTCTCGCGTGCTCGTTGCCATTTCTTGGCCTCGATCCATGTCTTCTTGATGCCTCCGGCCATGTAGCCGATGTAAGCTGTGCCGACAGTTGTTGACATTGACGGATCGTATGATAGAGGTATTCCGGTTATGTCCGTCATAATTTTCCGAAACAATCGGCTTTTTGCGCCGCCGCCTGTTATTTTGCCCGTGTCGATTTGGTATCCTTTTTCTCGCATTATTCGAATATGGTGGAGTAACGAGTACGATACTGCCTCCATTGAAGCACGGAGAATATCGTTTTGCGTTGTATCTTCGTGAAGACCGAAGATTACAGCACGCGCTAACGTGTCGAATATAGGGGTTCGTTCACCCAGAATGTATGGGAGTATTATGATTCCGTTAGATCCCGGGACTGAGGTGGCCGCGAGTTTTTCTGCTTTCGTGAAGTCTACTTCATTTTTCATGAAAAGTCGGAGCATATATTCGTAGAACAAGCCGGATGCTGCTGTGCCTCCACCGACAAAATATAGGCCTTCTATAGGACTAAGATCGAGATACAATCTCCTGTCTGGTTTTGGCGAGCGCGTGGGCGTGTAAATAATTCCTGTCGTTCCTAGTTCCAATGAAATATCTCCTTCATCTACCAAGCCCATTGCGATCGGGGCACTGACGGCGTCGACGCAAGAGCTTGTAATCAGTACCCGGTTTCGATTCAACCCTAGATTCGATTTAATTAGACGTGAAGTGACCTCAGTGGTGTGAATTGTTTGATGGAGTTCAGGTAGTGTTGATGAATCCAGGTCTAGGAAGGAGAGCATTGTTTCCGACCAAGCCATATTAGAATAATTTAGCAACCCGCTCTCCAACGCGGCTGTGAAATCTATGATTTCTTCGCCCGATAAGCGCCAGATAATGTATGTGCTGAGGTCGAACAGCTTCTCGATCTTGGCTGACGTGGATGATTCATGCTTCTTGAGCCAGAGAAGTTTCGGTGGATATTGCTGGATGTTAGCCTGATTTCCGTTTATTCTTAGCAGTTCGTCGACTCCAAGTTTTTCGTTGAGTTCGTTGACTTCGGCCGAGGTGCGTAGATCGTTGTACAGGATGGCCGGTCTCAATATCTTGTGTGCTTTCCCCATCAGTATCATGACCGGGGCCATGCATGAGATCGATACGATTGTGTCTTCATGTTTGATGTACTCCGAGACTTGTTTTAGCGCGGTGGTTACGTTACGGAACACTTCTTCGGGATTGATTTCCGTGAAGCCGGGCCGAGGATGGTTTAGCCGCGCTGTGGGTCGCCGTATTGTCCGCTTAACTTGTCCATTCGGGTCTACGATGGAAGCCTTGATGGAACTGGTTCCTATATCCAGAGCGACAATTTGGATTGCCGATCACCGCACGACGTCTTCGATTTCTCTCCACCATTGCTTGTTGGCACCGCGTTTGGCTGCCTTGTTCCACTCTTTGGATTTCGGATTGCTCTCAATTTTCTCAAGCAGGTCTTGGATTCTTTTCGCGGAAAGACTCAGGCTTGGTTCAGCCATGGGTTCACTGAAGAGTTCTTTGACTCTTACAGCTGATGCCTTCAGGTTGCTTACGGCATCGTAACAGAAACCCCAATCATTTGAGAGAACTTCAAGAATCCTTTGGCCCTCTTCAATTTTCCATGTATCGACCGTTAATAATGCAATGATGTCTAGGAGATCTTTGTCGTTTATGTAGTGAATCTGTAGTTTGGTTAACAGTAAATCATCACGGTTAAGATTTGGATAATCTAGTTCCAGTCTTCCGCGTATGTCGATGTCGTGGTTGAATTCGAGTTTATCGAGAAATATGTCTACGTGGAATGTTCCTTGTGGATGATAATAGATTCGTCTGCGGTCGCCGAAGAGTGCGTTGATGATTTTATCCTTCTGAAATTGATACTGCTCCAAGAAGAGCGCGTTCAACTTTTTCGTTTCTTTTGAGTATCCCACGAGGTCGAGGTCAGCGAAGGTAGACGTGGACGATCTTCCGGCTTTGCGGTTTTTTATCAATAATTCCCTGATCGCCACATTATTTCTGATGAGGTTGAAGATAGCGATTCCGCCTGTGATGCGAAGTGCAAAATTCTGTTTTCTCGCGTCATCAACTATGCGTAACCCTTCTTGGAATAATTCGTCTCCGCTTAGTTCGGCTTTCTTGGTGACGTCGGGTGTGCTCAAATTCGATCCATCCAAACGGTTGGTGATCGCATGAACTTGTTGGGAAGGCGGTTCGTTCTTTTTAAGACATCTCAAACTTGGAAAGCGGGCTTCACTCTAGATCTGAATTGTTTCTTTTGGATTATTTCCATCAACGAGCCTCAGCCATGGCTCGAACGATAGCTTGACGATGACTTGACTATTTCCCGAAATCTCAAGGAATATGTCTAGAGGTTTCATGAACTGCCTTATTCAAAATGACGTATGAACGGCAAGTGGGTATCAGAAAATAATTTCCTTGAAGGGTTCTGCTTATGGTTTCGAAAGCAGTTGGATGATTTCGGATAGCTTGTTAATTTCATACCGTGGAGTGGTTGTTCCTTTCTCAAGCTTCGCCTGGCCCTTTCGCAATCTTATCGTGTTTAGTCCTGCTCGGTTTGCTACGTTTATCTCGCTATCAGGGTTGACTCCCACGTAGGCTGCTTCACGTACGTCTACGTTCAACTGTCGAACTACCTGCTCAAGGACTTGTTCGGTTAATTGGTTGAGCTTAAGGTCTTCTGATACGACAACGGCTTGGAAAAGATGCTGCAAGCCCAAGTTGATCAGCTTTTCCCATTCTTTGACCGATCGACCTGATGATGCGATTCCAAGTTTCAAACCCATTTCTCTTAATCGGAGCAACGTCGGCACGGTATCCGGATAGGGCTTTAGAAATACCGGGTTCGTGCTACGGTAGGCGACTACTCCTGCGGCTACTACGGCTGGATCCCATTTTAGACCAAGCCTCTCCAGGAGGCTGTCAAAGTGTCTGTTGTTGTTCGGTCCAAGTTCCTTTACGATTTCTTCCAATTTTCGGTATCCTGTCTCGACATCAACCGGTAAGCCGGCTTCGATCATGGCCTTGACGGCGCTTAGTCGAGCGTTGGATTTCTGTAGGAATGCGTCATAGAGTACATCGTCGATTGCAAAAATTATCGCTTTCACGTTTGTCATCTTACAACCTTCTTCAATTTGGGTGGATTATCAGGGTTTAGACCTCTTGCCACTGATGAGTAATACGAGTAAAGCTGTAGTGATATAACATCGACGAGTGGGAGGAATATTTCATCCACGCCTCCTACTGTTTTGATGTGTTGTCTCTCATTTGAGTTATGTTTCGAACTAATTATGACCACAGGCGCCTCGAAACGTTCGAAGCTCTCCGCTAATTTCATGACTTCATCACTCCTTCCAGGATTCTCCAAGATCAAGATAGGTGTTCTTCTGTCGACTAGCTGCATTGGTCCATGAAGGAATTCTCGGGTTGCGAACCCCTCGGCATAGACGTTACAACTCTCCTTCAGCTTTAACGCTCCTTCGAGCGCAGTCGCATAGTTTGGACCACTACCTAGTAGAAAGAAGAATTCCTTATCCTTGTATCTTTCAGCAATTATTCGCGTATCTTCCTCGGAGAGCTGTATCGATCTTTCAACGAGTTGAGGGATTTGGTTCATCATCGACGTGAGAGCATCATATTTTGGAAGCGGTTCTATTAACTTCGCTAATTCCAGTATGAGAAGTTGAGCTGCCAATATAGTGCAGGTGAAGCTTTTCGTAGCCGTTAGCGCCTTTTCAGGACCCGCACGTGAAAATAGCTTGAAGTCGCAGATTCGCGCGAGTGAACTCTCAGGAGTATTCGTCACGGCTATCGTGCGCATTCCTGATTGAATCGCGGAATTTGCTGCATTAATCACATCTGTGCTTTCACCTGATTGCGAGATCGCTATGAGGACCGTATCTGTATGAGCCCGTGTGGTCCAGGATGCGAATTCTGAGGCAGGAATGGTGCTCGACAAAATGGAGGTGATGGTTGAGATTGCGTAGTTAACTGCTAGGCAGGCGTGGTAACTTGTTCCACTTCCCGTAAGATAGATCAGTTTTAGGTCTTTAGCGTTAAGAGTTTCAGCTATACGGTTTGCTTTGGCCCACTCTTCTTTCAGAGTCCGCGTTAACGCGTCTGGCTGTTCATAGATTTCTCGCAACATGTGATGCTGGAATGATTTTTGCACTATTACCACCAGATTTGACGATTCAAATTATATTTCGTAACGTTCACAGTGCTTGCAGTACCAACGTTGAAACTCGACGATGTACGTTAGGTTTCCGTGACAATTTGAGCACTTTGGAATTGAAGACTTTTTCGTCGTAGTATGCGTCTCCGATGGTTTCCCATTCCGGGTCTCGAAAAAACGTTGTGGTTCGATTACGAATTGTCATTATTGGAATTGTTGAGAATATGGCGGTTGAGTCCTCGCAGGAGGGCGTAGATGACCCGGAGCGTGGGAATCTCAACATTCTTCGATTGAGCAATTTTTGTTATGTATCCAAAGGTCTCTTCGACTTCTATCTGTTTGCCATTCAAGACGTCCTGGAGCATTGAGACAACCACTCTCTCTTCATCGCTACTTTTGCGGGCCCGATCCGTAAACTCCTGGATCATTCCTTTTTCTTGCGATTCGAGAATTCTTTTGATTGGGAGTAGATTAGGGGGATTATCCGGAGTTAATCCGACTGCTCTCATGATGTTGCCTCCTTCTCTGACCATTCTTAGGAAGACTTCTGTGAGAGCTAGGTCTTGGAGCGACTGATTCGCGTTAAGTCGCGTTAGCGATGCTAGGCCGGCGTTTGCGCAATAAACTATCAATTTTGCCCATTTGATCTCGGTTATGTTAGCCGCGTGGTCGGTAGGTATGCGCGATTGATTCAAGATTTCAACGATCTCTTTTACTCGCTCGCTTCTTCCTTTGGGTATTTCACCTAACCAAGTGTATCCGACTGCTGTGTAGTCGACTATTCCAGGTTCGGTTAGTGTCGCTCCAACAGTAGATACGCCTCCGATGACATGCCTTGAACCGGCGTACCTCGAAAGCAACTCATCCTTCTCGGCGGCGTTTTGAAAGGAAATGAACAATGTTTTGCCGAAGAGATGTGTTGAAGTCTCGAGGATGCTCTCTGTGTCACGTGACTTGACGGTCAAAAAAGCTACGTCAGCTGCCTCTACACTCCCAGCTGTTGAAACTACGTTTAGACGTCGATTGATTTCGCCTTCTGGAGTCCTAATCG
>DASQZS010000064.1:0-8239 GCA_035638535.1 Candidatus Acidiferrum sp. | reverse complement strand
AAACTAAGCCTAATAATCCGTATAAATTCTGAAGTGCAGGCGGGAGCATCCCCAAGTAATTCAGGTAGGGCAGAACAGCCCAGAGTGACATAGACCACCCGCCTTTGCCAGCGGTAGACACTAAGGTTGTACTGACAGTTGATAGTGGCCATCCCATAATAATGAACGTGGCAATGGACAAGAATACGGGCAGTCCTATGGCCGCCACAAAACCGCAGAATTCTTTGATGCTCTTCAGGTTCCTGATAGTCATTGGAGCGGCGAAAATAATCGGAACGGATTTAACGAAAATGGCTAGACCCGTCCAGAAAGCTCTTCTAGCTTGACCAATTGAAGATGCTGAGATGATCAGGAAACAGATTGCGATTGAGTCGAACATTCCCCAGATTCCGGAAATAATTATTGTGAAAGGAGAGAACAACCAAAACGAGAGCACCCAGAATCCGGCGGACCAAGATTTTCTCGATGATACATACGAAAACAGTAGGTAGGCCAGCGACACGTCTCCGAATATAATTGGTTGCTTCAAGAGGAAATAGTAAACGAATCGGTCATTCATACCGACTAACGAATATATTGAGTAAATCAGCCCCGTTACGAGCGGCCAGAACGGAAGGTACGCGATTGTAGGCGCATTAGTGGCCGAATAGACGTTTGCGAAACTTAGACCCGGAACAGGTTGCAGCGTGCCGTAGGGGTCCCCACCATGAACCATCGCATAACCCATCCTCACCCACAGTTCGAAATCAGATGGGTGCCCTGTCCAAAACGAGAAAACCTCTCGAACCAAGAGGCCGAGGAACAGTAGCGCCAACAACCTACGTAGAGGCATATAGAAAATGAGGTTATGTTTCTTCATTAAATAAACCATAATTCCCGCTACAGACTCACAAGGTTTAACCTCAACTTCAATGATTCCTGCCTCCAACTTGCCATCTAGTGGACAATATCTGCGCCTAGAAACAATCGGCCGACGAACAAGGTCTCCCCACAACGTGTTACTCCGTTTCATCGTTCTGGATCGGAAAATAGTGGTCTTCCCCCAAAATCAGGGACGGCAAGACTGGGTTGAAAATGTCAGACTAAATCCCCACGTCAAACTATTTGGCGCTGACAGAACATTTTCAGGGCATGCTCAGATCAAGCAAATATCCGGTTTGAAAGACCCACTGCTCGCAGTCTTCACGCGGAAATACGGCGAGGACGAAGTACGAAAACGATACTGGGGCCAAACCCGTTATGTCGACATAGAAATCGTGTCTGAGTCAAGCGCGGAAGACTACGCAGAACTGTATTACTCTGACCTACAAGCAGCTTTCGATGGAGTCGCAGAACACTACGATGATCACATCCTAGGTAATCCGATGAACGTGTGGCTTCGCAACAGATCCGTGAACTACCTGTCCAAAATTTTTAGACCGGGCGAAGTCGTGCTTGAGATTGGCTGCGGAACAGGGACGGAAACCCTTCTACTAGCGCGCCATGGGGTAAAGATACTAGCCGCTGATATTTCGCCCAAGATGCTTGAAGTTCTCACTAAAAAGGCAGTGAACGCCGGCGTTTCTGATGCAATAGTTCCAATCCACTCACGAACATATGCTCTGAAGGAAAAGCTCGAGAAGATGGGTTATAGCAGTATCGATGGTGCATACTCGACATACGGCGCCATTAATACAGAACCGAACCTTGGACAACTATTCCACGACTTGCACTCACTCATTCGACCTGAAGGACATCTGGTCCTAGGTGTCTGGAACAAGTATTGCCTCTACGAGATATTGGGCTATTCACTTAAACTAAGACCATCGATGGCATTTGCACGCCTGACGAATCCGGTGCCTGTCGGCAAGTCTAGGTTCTGCATCACATCATACGCATACTCAGTCGGCACCTTGAAGAAGCACATAGACGGCCTCTTCAAGTTGAAAAAAGTGTACGGCGTCCAAATACTGCTTCCAGCGTCAAACCTAATTCGATATCTCCCCCCAGAACCTATGCTGAGTCTTGTAAAGAGAGCCGAGATAGCGCTAGAATCACGTTTTCCATGGAACCATCTCGGCGACCACTTCCTTGGAGTATACTCACGAACCTAGCCTTACACGGTCCCTGCAGGTCTCTAGTTGACTCAATATGTGGGCTGATCCATCCTCTGTGGAAATACAGATTTTGGGCTAAGAAGCAATTCGATTGTACCGAGTTTGAAAACAGATGCCGGGTGGATTGGCTTCAATAGGAAGGGACTATTGACGAGCTCGTACAAATCATAGAGTGAAAGAAGTCCATCCCAGAGCAGCCGCTCTCTCGCCTGATTATCGGGTACAAACATTGTCACTATAAGCGGTTTGGCTTCTTGTAGAACTTCAGTTGCTCCCATTAATACGGCCGCTTCAGCGCCGCCAACGTGTATCTTCAGGAAGTCAATCTTCGGTTTACCTAAAGATTTCCAGAATGAATCAAGGCTAGTCGAAGCGACATTAATGCTTCTCTTACCTTCTTCGAATGTGATAGAATGGGATTGAGGTTGCGTTGGATCAGAGAGATAAAGCCTGGTCTGGCCGTCTTTGTCGCATACCGCTTTTTGGTGTATGTCGACGTTTCGCATACCATTTACTGAAACGGATTTTGACAGTAGTTCGAAATTGATCTGTTCAGGTTCAAACGCATATACGTGGCCGCCTTCAACAATTTTGGCCGCTAACAGCGTGAAGTAGCCGATGTTAGCACCCACATCAACAACCGTCATCCCGGGCTTCAGGACTTTCTTCATCAGAGCCGTTAGCGGAAGGTTTAGCCAGCCTGAGGTGGCTATCGACGTCGAAACCGGAGAAAAATCTAGAGGATTCAGATAGATCTTGAAACCTAATACTTTCTTAGGATGATCTTCGTAGATCTGCTTCAGTGTAACCCATTCTGTCGTTCGCAGCTCGTGAATCCTAACTCGAACATCCTTTCCCGCTAGAGCGTAAAGCAGAATTGAAGGGTATTTCAACGTCAAGTACATGGACCGAAAGAAGAACGCCCAACTGAAAAATTTCAACGGCATCTTAGGTCAACCTCTATTAAAGCGAGCAAACATACCTCTCCGCATACGCTCGGCCACATTTTTTTCCGATAACTTGAGCATGCTTTTTGAGCAATTTGCTTTGGTCATTTTGTGTAAGATATAGTCGGCTGAAGACGACTTTTCTGTTAAACTGATCATTACTCAACGGCCGATAACAGATAGACAGGTTATCGCAAGATTGAGATAATTCTCTGACACATCTCTCGACTTCGCACTCGATTTCCTTCACCTTAGCGGCATAAGGAAGATCTTCATAGAAACAAATTGAAGGTTTCCCATCGCACTTTAGCCGCCAGTAATCGATCGCAACTCTTCGAACAGCCAGATGATCCGGATGTCCTGAAATCCCCAGTGGACAAAAGATGTATTCAAATCTCCCGCTGAACTGGTTAAGTTTGGATGCGATTTTCTGCATACTAATCGGGCAACTTCGAGAAGAAGAATCTTCCATCCACAGGAATGACGATCTGACTCGAAGCCGGGTAAGTATAATTCTTTCTTCAAGGGTTCTCATCGGCGTAACAAAGTACTTGGGTAATAATCCCCACTTAGTGAATCGAGAAACGTTGAAGAAAGTCACTCCCGTTCCGACTTCTCGTTGTTCCGTCAATGCTGAGAAGGCTGAGTAGACGAGGTCGTCCGGATGAGGAGAAAGAAAAAGTGTGGAAGTCACGTTGGATTCGACGCAAATTCACTTAGGGGACTAATTTTAGCATGATGAAAGTCGGGAGGCTGCTCGTACCTTGGTACAGATACCCACCGTTTAGGAAGGAAGGGATAGGCGGGCTTTCTGTCGCGGTGTGGGAACTCACAAGAGAGCTCGCGGAACGAGGAGTCACTATAGATGTCTTGACTCCGCTGGGCAATGAGGAGGAGACTAACGACATTCAGGCCGGGGTTAGTGTGATCAGCTCGAAACTAGGGGAGAGGTTCTTGAGAAATCAGCCGCTGAGAAAAGAGGAAAGGAAATTTCTCGACGGGTACGAAGCGATCCTGTCTGTAGCCAACTACGCTGCGAGAACGCTTCAATCCTACAATCAAGGACGCGGTCGAATCACTAGACAGATTCATACGATCGGTCAAGACCGCGGCATCGACACGTACACTTCCTTGAAACCTACTGTTAGCGAATACTTGAAAATGGTTATCGCGAGGAGGAGAGATAGAAGACTCTTACAACTTCTGGCTGGTAGTAAGACGATCTGCGTGAGCAGATGCTTGAAGGATACTATGCAAGACAGCAATTTGGAATATTCCAAGAATTTGTTCACAATACCGAACGGCATTCAGACAGGAACCTTTCGACCCATGGATGTAGGGAAGGAATACGATCTTCTCTTCGTTGGGAGATTTCAGAAAGCTAAGGGGCTTGATCTCCTCCTACGTTCTCTAAGTTTAATCCACAGCACATGGGGCGAAGCCTACAAACTTGGGATCGTAGGAGAATTCACTGACGAACAGCGAACTTTCATCGTGAACAGTACTCCAGAAGCGGTTAGAGGTTGGGTTGTGTTTCTGGGCACCGTTCAGAGAGAGAATATGCCAAGGATAATTAACTCTGGAAAACTCGTCATCGTGCCCTCACGTTACGAATCATTTGGCCTCCCGGCGCTAGAGGCGATAGCTTGTGGGATTCCGGTTTTGGCAACAAGAGTTGGCGGTTTGCCCGAAATTATCGATGAAACCGTGGGTACACTAGTGAAACCTGATGATACTCAAGCATTAGCTAGCGCCATACACACTTCTATCAGGGACACCTCGCTCGCCCAACGTGCAGCAATCAATGGTCCAGTTAAGGCGCGGAAGTACGATTGGAGAGTAGTAGCTCCACAAATCCTACAAGTTTTGTTCCCTTAATTCGAAAAAGGATTACGATATATGCCAAGGTCTAAGTCGCAAATTTGATTTTCTGTTTAAGCTTTATGTTTGCAAGTTTGTTCCAGTTTTCCACGATTCGCGTAATATCGTATCCGCACACTTCGACTATACCTGGGTAAGGATCAGTGGTAGGAGCGACTCTAATACCAAGGCACTTCGAGCAGATGAAGAAGAAGTAGGCTCTGCTTTTGGTTGTTACCGAAAACAAAATCCCCGTTCTCTCGATTAGAACCTTAAACATGGTGCGTTCGTAGATCAGCTTCTTCATGACTCGCCACTTACACCTCTATTCATTCGTAACCAAGCGGCTGGTTTAGCAAAGCCGTGCAGGAATTTCAGATAGAATATCGGAATGTAAAGAATGTTCTTCAGATTTCGACTGTTAAGACTTAGCAAAATGATAACCTTCAGAGCCAAGAATAGCTCTTTTTTGTTTGAGTCCGGCAGAATTCTTGTGTTAGCACCTTCCCATTCCGGTTTGAATTTTCTGAACTGTGATCGATGAATCATTGAGTCATAGACATAAAATGTCCTCAGTCTTCGCTTATCCAGTCGCCTCTGGATGAAGAACGTCTCTCTAGCATCGATGTAGTCCGGTACAATTTTGCCTAAGAAGTCGCTCTTGCGCAGAACAAGCAGACTAGCCGGTAGACCGTATCGAAAGCGATGGCCCACGGCCATCCCCACAACTGCACCATATTCCTTCCTACGGAGGGTTTGGATGGCAATGTCGAAGAAATCCTTTCTAACAATCTCAACGTCGCCGTCAACAAAAACAATGTATTCTGAGTTTGTGTGGTCAAAACAAAACTGTCTCGCGAACCCTAAACCCTTCGTCTCTGAAAATATTTCCGCACCGAACTCCCTGGCAATTTTTACAGTTTCATCTCCGCTTTGATGATCGACAACAAGAACACGTAACCCCGGGTCCACGCTTCGAATGCTGCTCAGACAACGGTCTAATGTCTTTGCGGAATTATACGTGCATACACAGAATGTCAGTGTCTTCATGTCTTCCGATGACATCGGCTTAAGACCTCCTCGCATCTAATATACAGTCCCACCCGTCCCTTGAAAGCCATAAAACGTTCCAATCCGAAGTTCGATGATGAGTATGAGTTTAGAGTGCCCTTTTACACTTGAATATTCGTGGCGCGTCTGGTCCATTCCAATCTCTTTAGAAGAGAAGTAGGAAGGCTTTTCGTAAGAATGGACTTAGCGGTGTTCTCAATCACCTTAGGCTGCTGATTCGTTACTACCGTAGTAGTAGCACCATGCAGGCATATATGCGGCCAGAGAATCCAGTAGACTTGTTAATCCGAATCATGTCATCCTAGCTGCGGAATGACGTGGATTGACTGACCTGCACCGAGGCCCTCACGCCAGATGAGGAGATGCATCTCCGCTGACCGCCAATAACGCTTATACTGACAAGAAGTCTCTTCCGCGGTAGCGATTGATACTCCGATGTCATCTCGTAAATACGTAGCGCCAGGATGGGATAGGATCTACGAGATGCTGCTCCAACTTGCGCTTGCTATTCGATCATCAGGATTCAAAACTGATCTCATAGTCGGCGTATCCAGAGGCGGATGGGCTCCTGCCAGAGTACTGTCGGACCTTTTGGAGAATACCCGTACCGCAAGTATGAAGGTCGAATTTTACGTCGGATTAGGGAAGACATCCTCAAGGCCAGTTGTCACACAACCTGTAGGTGAAAACGCATTTGGCAAGAACGTTTTGATAGTCGATGACGTGGCAGACACTGGGGAGAGCCTGCAAGTCGCGATCGATCACGTCGCTGAAAAAGGTGCCAAGGCAATAAAGACAGCTACCCTATACTACAAACCTCATAGCAAATTCAAGCCTGACTTTTTCGCTGAGTCTACTGGTGATTGGATAATCTTTCCCTGGGAACGACTTGAAGCCACAAAATTACTAATGCAGGAGGCTAAAGGGCAGAACCTAGAAATGGAAACGGTTAGGCAAACTTTGAGAGAATGCTCGATGAGCGATTCAATTATAGATTTGCTGTTTAAGCTGGCAAATGGGTCCTAGCCTTTGCTGTTTGCTATTCCTGAATTCGAAACCAACATCATGATCACCGCACTCGTTAACAATAACTTAGATCCACAGGCAATCCTAACAGCAACTCGACAAGAGTTCAGAGACGCAACCGTACAATTCGTGGATCTCGATAAAACCACCGGCCACAGACACCTCCTGCTCGCAACGTACAACGCCTTAAAGGCCCGCTCCTTGGACCAGATGATCTCCAGATCAATTGCAATCGAAATCCTGCTTTACGTTGCAGCAGAGCGTCAAATTACGCAAGCCTTTACGCGAATTGGCGTCCAAGCGAAAACAAAAAGGATCAGCGTGATAGCATTGAGTGGTTCAGCCGAAATTTTTTCCCGGATTAAAGAGCATCTAACCAAATCGTTCCATCAGGGATGTAATGACGACTTGTTGGACGAGTGGACAGAACAGCGATGCGAAGCGATACGCGGACTCTTCGAAATGACTGATAAAGAAATTCAGACGGTGACTAGAAGTGGCGATTCTAGCCGAAAATCAATCCAACGGTTAGCGATAGAACGGTCTGCTCTCCTAGTTGTTAAGAAGTAGCCTTTCCCTGCTGATGTTTCTCTCTCTCAATCGATAAGACATCCTCAGGACAAATTAACGATAATCCAACAGATTTCCCAATTATTTCTATCAAAACAATCTTTCGAGGAGATTCAAGATTCACCTTTCGTTCGATACGCTTTGCCACTGAGTCAATTATGACTTTACTCGAAAGATCTGTATGTCGTTTCTCAACGGTGACTCTGAAGTTTTCCTCCTCGCCTATCCCAGCTGCAAGGCCGACGGCAGCGTTTTCAATTTCTGTGAGGTCCGCATGAACAACCTTCTGAATGGGAACAACTTTGAGAGCATACTTGAACTCCCACGGTCTCTCTTTGAAAAGCACTCTCAAGGAGTGAATTGTCTTAATCGGCTCAAGTTTCGTTTTACCAACGACTAATCCGATAACAGATGTCGTCTCAATATTCGATCCACGATCTCCCACTTCGCCGATGAGATACCACATCTCGCTGCACGCATTACGTTCATTGCCTCGACTAGTCGAGATTATCAGGTTGAATTCGTCCAGCAACAGTAAACCCACATTTGCGTAATAACACAGGACATTTAATTGCTATCGTACGTCCGCCTTCTAAGGCAGCGAAGGAGTTCTTCTCTCGAAATAGGTCCTTCTCTCAACACGATTAGGTTATCGGACACGTCAACTAC
>DASQZS010000063.1:0-3143 GCA_035638535.1 Candidatus Acidiferrum sp. | reverse complement strand
AACCCGGTTTACGACATTATAATCACACCGGCCATAAGGACCGATGGGCGGGTGCTGTCAGGCTGCAGCACGAATGCATGTCTAGTCGCAAAGCGACTTGGGATGCCGAAGGTCGGACTGATTGGTAGTGTCGGCAGAGATTTCTCTGGAAGGTTCCAGCTCGACATGAACAAGTACGGTATCGAAACAAGTCTGAATGCTGCAAGTGAACGCACAGGAGGTTTTCGTCTCGTCTATGACAATAAAGGAGACAGGACGTTGGAGGTACTTGCAGTGGCAGAAAAAATTACTTCCAAAAGTATCCCCGAAGACTTTCTCGACAGCAACTTCTTTCTAATTGGACCCATCTTGGGCGAGGTGGACTTCGAACTCGCCAAATACATCAGAACCTCAACCGGCGGCACAATTTTCTTAGATCCACAAGGATTAGTGAGATCAATTGGGACAGATGGAAAAATTATACATAAATGCGATAGATATCAATTCAGAAAAATCGCGGAATTGGTTGACTTCGTAAAACCGAACGAGCATGAGAGCGAAACTATAACGGGAGAAGCAGATCCAATGTTGGCTCTTGACCAACTTCACGAATTAGGTGTCAAGGTACCCATTGTAACATTGGCAGATCGTGGCTCTGTCCTTCTTGACTCTGGCCGCATTTTCCATATTCCCGCATTTCAGACGAACGCCATAGACCCGACGGGCGCGGGCGACACGTACGCAGGTTCATTTATCGTGGAATATGATCGGACGAGAAGTATTGTTGAATCCGCCCTATTCGCTTCTGCCGCGGCGTCCATTAAGGTAGAGCAGGTTGGACCTGACTTTCACATAACGCAGGAAGAAGCGAGAAGAAGAAAAGATGAGATCAGCGGGCGGCTCAGGTAACGAGAGTCATCCGGGAGTACTCTACTGAGAGCCGTTTAGTTAGTACCGTCTCTCGTTGGCAGATCGGACTTTTGAAAGTCCAAAGTGCACGGCACAGGAAACGCAGTAGACTCTAACCACCGCTTCTCGAGCAATGTACGTGCCGTGGGATCGAAGCTCACGAGCCAAGGACGGATCGACGAGTGACGTCCATCTTGTCTCACGTTTCGCTTTGTCTCTTGGGACTGGTCTACCGCAGTTAGAGCACTGGATCATCTCGCTTCGGCCTTTGCCACCCTTGCTTCGGCCTCGCGACTTTCGTTTCTTGGTCAACTATTTCCACTACCGAGATTGTTACTCGTTTGTTGGCCTCGCACACGCTTTAAACGTTGTGAATTGCGAGTTGAGTTCAGTATGATTTCGCGAAGTATGCCATTTTTGTACCTGGTTTGCCGCATAGAACACATTTTCCTGATGCCTGCTCGTTGAAAGGTATAGTTCGAATTGTCGCTCCTGTCTCCGCTTTGATCTTATCTTCACAGGCTACTTCTCCACACCAGGAACTGTGGATGAATCCGCCGCGTTCGCCTAGGGTTTTCTTGAATTGTTCATAATCATCGGTGTTCGTGATGGACGCGTCAAGGATTGTTTTTGCTTTGTCTCGAAGGCTCGATTGTATATCCTCAAGGCATCGCTTCGTCTCCGAAACGATGTCGCCTTCCATTACCACGGCTTTGACTTTGTTGTCTCGACGTACGAGAGTGATCTGCTTCTTCTCGACGTCCTTTGGCCCGATTTCAATACGGAGTGGGACGCCTTTCATTTCCCAATCGTTGAACTTCCACCCTGGAGTGTATTGCTCTCGATCATCAAGGTTAGCTGCGATTCCCGCATTTGTAAGCTCCTTAAGGACCGATTGCGCTTTCTGCCTGATTACTTCTTGGTCACCCGTCTTGTAGTAGATTGGAACAATCACGGTTTGGATGGGTGCAATGTGGGGCGGAATCACGAGTCCTCGGTCGTCTCCGTGAAGCATTATCATGGCGCTGATAAGCCGCCAGGAAACCCCCCATGACGCCGTCCACGCGTAATGGTTCTGCCCATCTTTACCTAGAAATTTGATATCGAAGGGTTTCGAGAAGTTCTGACCTAAATTATGCGATGTACCCATCTGGATTGCTTTTCCATCCGGCATCATTGCTTCAAGCGTCGTCGTGTAGAGTGCGCCTACGAACTTTTCCCGATCGCTCTTGTATCCGGTCAAGACCGGAACCGCTAATTGATCCTCTATCAGTTGTCGATAATATTCGAGGATCAGCAAGACTTCCTTATCGGTATCTTCCTGGCTCGCATGCACAGTGTGCCCTTCCTGCCAAAGAAATTCGCTTGTCCTCAAGAATGGTTTGGTGGCAGTTATCTCGGCGCGAAGCACGGAGTTCCAAACGTTGATGAGAAGTGGTAAGTCGCGCCAGCTGCGAACCCACTTTGAGTAAGCATCGTAGATTATGGTTTCGGAGGTGGGCCGCACTGCTAATCGTTCAGACAGCTTATTTTCTCCGGCATGTGTTACCCAGAAGACTTCAGGTGTGAACCCGCTGAAGTGTTCTGCTTCTTTCTTGAGAAGGCTTTCAGGAATTAGGAGTGGAAAGTAAGCGTTTGAGTGGCCCGACTCTTTGAGACGACGATCGAAATATGCACGAATTTGTTCCCACAACGCGAAACCGTACGGGCGAAGCACCATGAAACCTTTCATGGGGGCGTAGTCCGCCAGTTCGGCTTTTGTGACTATTTGCGTGTACCATTCGGACAGATCGTCAGCTTTCTTTGAGGTGATTCCGATTTCTTTACTCATGTGAAGTGAGCATCCGTTTCAAGGAATTGCGGTTTGAAATGGAATCATGCATGAGGTTGTTTAAGTGGAAGCTGAGTCGACTGTTGCAAGCGTTAGTCCGGGCGCACTTTGCCTTCTTGCTTGTGCGTGTGAACCACCACAGCAGAGACTGTGCTCCGAACTCCCTTAATTTTGAGAATGTTGTCCTTCAAGAGTTCTCGGAATGCTGCTATTGATGGTGTTCTAATGTGGGCGACCAAGTCGTATTCACCGGTGATCTCGAAAAGATCAACTACTTCAGGTATCTTCTCAAGAGCACTTGATACGCTCTCTAGTTCTTGTGATTCAACGAAAACGTTGAGTAATACTCCTATTTCCTGCGGCAATTCATCATCCTTCGAACAACCAACAGTTCACTTAGATATTTAGTTAGCACCCGACGCTT
>DASQZS010000062.1:0-10195 GCA_035638535.1 Candidatus Acidiferrum sp. | reverse complement strand
AACTCCTAAGTCATGGAAACAACAACATATCTTGTTGGATATGAGAAAATGGAATCAGTAGAATACTATAGAGACTCGAGTGGGTTTTGGCGAATCAAGAATTTCCGACGACGACGCAGAGCGCGGATCTAGATTTTTTAGGTTCAGAATCGGCTCTATTTAGCAACCATAGAGCTGATCGCGCGCCTCTAGCGTAATGATTAGTGGAAGAGAAAGGGCGCAGGAGGGGGCGTTGAATCGCGAGGCGGCAACACCGTAACCATCGTACCCGCAAATCTATCTCCAATCCTCTGCCGTTTTGGTGAGAGGAAGATCGAAGTAGCTCCGACCAGGTAGAGCGTCGGTAACCAATCCACAAACCGTAAGATGTTACGTTTTAGAGATTCCGTGAACGAGCACGCGTCACCGCCCTTTCCGACTACGCGAAGCTTCATGACAAACTTACCTAACGTGGCAGCAAACATTCCTTCACTGATCAAGAAATAGAGAAAACTAACTAGTGATATTGAAAGAAGTTCCTCGAGTAGAGCACTCGAAAAGTTCGATGAAGTATGTAAGATAAGCAACCAGATCATGGAGAGAACCAAGCAATCGATTAACGCGGCGGCAAATCGTTTACCCAACGGAGCAGGGTTGATCTTAATCGGGGGAGACGACAACGTTTCGATTGTAATCTCGCGATTGTGATCGTTCTCGTGATCATGAATGCTCATGAATTACATTGACTCCGAGATCCTCACATTAGTTCCCTAAGATAAAGCTAGGACGCTTCGTCATGTATGGCAGTGGTAACGTTCGCTTGAAGTATGTCGTTCTAATTCTTTAGTCATGGATTGATTCGTTCCGAAAAACGAAAGAATGTCGGGAACATATGATTTGTCACGGAAAAGCAACGGGGCTGAAGACGGTGGTGAGATCGGTGATCGTTATTGCTCTTGTCGTTTTGTTTATCGCCTTTCCCATGGCAGTTGGGATTAGCGTTGTCAACGCTGATCAGTGCAGCGCCAAGTTGACGACTCCCGTTTCTCAACCGACTTTCACGAGTTCTTATGTCCTAGTGCAAATTCCAGTCTCGGTCAATTGTCCTGCGGAGTTTGGCCAAACCTACGCTGGTGCAGCGGCCACCGATACTTCGACAGGAACAATTGTGTTGACACAGGGCAGCGTCCTCGATTCCGTTAGCAGTGGCACCTTCGCTGGATCGGTCGTCTTGAGATTTCCATCTTCCGTTTCTCAGGGAGATGAGATTCAAATTACTGCACTGATCTACAACTACGATGCAACCAACGGACTCGGCTCACAACTGACCACCGCGAGTGAAACATGGCAAGCAAACTTCAGCCTGCCCGTCTATCCATCACAAACCAGAAGTTCGCTGAACGGGTGCAATCCATCTACTGACGGAGCGTGCTGCCCATATGGCGTTGGATATTCAAACCTCTACTGCCCAGGATACGTGAACAATGGAGCTGGCTGCCTGTACCCATCAGGAACTCCCTTTTACGAGATGCCTGGCATCTGCCCGTCGTCGACGCCCTCGGCATGTCCCTACAATTACTACTACGTCAACGGATACTGCTATCAATACTATTACGCGCAGCTTCCCTTGTGCTCTCAACCAACTGCGGGGCTCATAGAATGCTTTCCTGCCCCAAACGGCCAGCAGTACTGTTACCTGGCAAACGTTGGAGTTTACAGCTGTTATCCGTACATTAACAATCCGCCATACTATCCATATTACAGCCCTCAGACATACTACTACCCTTGCTACCTAAGCAACTCAATTTACTACTGCTACGGATCGAAATAACATGACCTCGCGAATGTCTTGATAGTAGAAAAATGGTGCCCTGGAACTTTCATAATTTTTGAAAGGAATGCTAAGGACGAGCGACAATGAATCGTAGATTTTCATTAGGATTATGATGTATCTGTCGGAGTATAGGCTTAAATATTATTTGGGAATATCCGCTGCTATCAACTAGGGAGCAACAGATCGAAATAATGGCGGAAGTATGCCCCACTTGTGGGCTTCCAAAAGATCTCTGTGTTTGCGGAACTATCAGCATGGAGCAGCAGCTCGTCAAAGTCCGCCTCGAGACCCGAAAATGGGGTAAGGCAACAACAATTATCGAAGGAATCAACTCGAAAAGTGTTGACCTCAACGATTTAGGCGCGAAGCTGAAGACTAAGTGCGCGTGTGGCGGAACGTCTAAAGAGGGCTTGATAATCCTTCAAGGCGACCATCGCGGGAAAATGAAGCGACTATTAGTGCAATTCGGATTTCCTGAAACCTCAATCGAAGTTCATTAACTCACTCTGGTTCTTTCATGAATGACTTTCTGGAAACGATGAAGCACCTGAAGCATTCAGGGACATCGCCAATAATTTGTCCAGTCTGCGGGAGTATGCGGGTAAGGCAGAGAGGATCACTTAGCGGATGGCTTCTTCCTGCGGTTTATTCCTGCGAAGATTGTGGGTACCTTGGGAGTCTAGTGTTGGAAGCTGATTCGGACGAAAAGTTAGAAAAATTAGAGCCGAAAAAGCAATAGATTGTTGTACCCTAGCTAAAAAAATAGGGACGTGCTACAAAACGATTGCCCGTTTGTAGCGTACTTAGATGTCGAGTTTGAGGGCTTCTTTAAGGCCCTTGTATCTGTTCCTTACTGTGACTTCGGTGACGTTGGCGACTTCAGCGATTTCTTTCTGAGTTTTCTTCTCGCCTTCGAGGACACATGCGACGTAGAGAGCAGCTGCGGCTAGGCCCATCGGGTCCTTGCCGGCAACTATTCCTTTTCTTTTGGCTTCGTTGATTATTCTGATTGCGCGTTGTTGCGTAGGCATTGAGATCTCGACTTTGGTAGCGATCTTTGAGATGCATTTGACGGGGTCTTCTACGGGCATTCGAAGATCAAGTTCTCTTACTAGCAGCCTGTAACATCTGGCAACGTCTTTCTTGCGGATACGGCTTGCTGATGAGACGTCTTTGAGTGTGCGTGGTGTTTCTGACATTCTGCATGCTGCGTATAGCGAAGCTGCGGCGATTGCTGCTATTGATCTGCCTCTTACGAGTCCATTATCGAGTGCCTTACGGTAGACGATTGCTGCTCGTTCTTTGATTGAGGCTGGGATGTGTAACATGTCAGTGAGTCTGTCAAGTTCGGCCATTGCTTGTGCGAGGTTTCTGTCAGCTGAGGAATGAACTCTTGTTCTGATCTGCCATTTCCTTAGTCTGAGCATTTCAAGCCGCGTAGCGAGAGGCAGTTGACGTCCGTACGCGTCTCGGTTTACTCGATCGATGACTGTTGAGAGTCCTTTATCGTGGATTGAGAAGGATGTCGGAATTCCTACTCGCCCGCGTTCATCCTTCTCTTCTTTGGTGAACGCGCGCCATTCGGGGCCTTGGTTTAGTGCGTGCTCGCTAATTACGAGTCCACAGCTATGGCAACTGACTTCGCCCACGTCGTAATCTTCGACAAGATCTGCGCTGCCGCATTCTGGGCAGTTTGTGAGCTTTCCAACTTTCTTCGTTGTCGTGCTCATTTTTTATCAATTTTTTCGATGCTAGCCGCTCGAGCCATCACTTCTTCAGAGGAACCACACGCGTCGTTCTCCTTCAGACACTTAATCCGGCCCGAAAGCTAAATTAAGCAGGGCATCCAAGTATATATGCTTTGTGTCGAATGTTCTAATTTCCATGTCAAAATGACGTTTTTTGCCCGTTTTCTATGCTCTTAAACCGTAATCTACGTATTTCTACGTCCAGAGGCGTAACTTGCCTCGTGCACTGCCGAGTTTGACGAGTTAGCCTTCTTTTGATGCGTATCGTTCCCGGTTTCCTTAAGACTCTAAGCTTCTCCTAAAGTAAACTTCACTTCCTTCACGTTTGATGAAACGGGAGTATCGTCCACATTCAGAGACAAGCATTGGTTGCTGGTCATCGGGAGAGGTAAGGACTTCCAAGGTTATGATTCGGTATTTGGCTGGGTCAGGGTCGGCGCCAAACATTTCTCTGAAGTCTGATATGGTCAATTCTGGAGCCAATGGGTCGTTGAGGTTAACTACGACTGAAATTCTGCGGATTGGCACCCGCGCTACGGTTTCAACCTGCAAGAGGAGTCATCTCTTCTGCACGGCCGCGTCTTGAAAGAACCTCAAGCCACGGATTGTTGTTGAAGAATGATGGTAATGGGCCTTGGGCTGGGTGGGGAGTGATGGAGTACGTTGTTGGTGGGTGTTCAATGGGTTCCATGCGGATGGGTGGTCGCGGCTCGATTGTTTTGGTCGCTGCGTTTTGGCTTATTGTCTTCATCTCTTCGCGCATGTTTTCGATCGCCTGCTCCATTTGCGCGTACATGGACTTGAGGGCGGTGAATTCGGAGAGGAGGTTCTGGTCTGGTACGGTTGCGTTGATTGGTTTTGGTTCGAGAGCCGGTTTGGTTCGGCCTTCAATGGTTTCCTCGATTCTTCGGTCATCGAAGAGAATTAGTCCGAGTCCGTGTGTTTTGAATATTTGATTATCAAGGGTTGTTGCGAGGAGTCTGGGAGCTGCTAGGTAAAGTACGTCAGCTCTTTGCCTCAATGATGTGACGTATAGAATTGTGTCAAGTACTTTACTGCTCTCGAGGATCTCTTCTTTTCGTAATGTAACCACTCGGATTGTTTCGTTTCCCAATTTGAACGATAGTGACCTTGGATCCGAGCCCTCATCCGCGCACTGTTGAGCGCCCATCGCGAGGAAGTAGTGAATCAGCCTTTGCTCGATGGGTAAGCTAACTGCCGAATTTCATCCATCCTTCAAGCAGTTGCCAGTTCCACTCGTAGTTCTCTGGGACCGCGAAGCCATAGATGATGCAACCGTGCCAAACGGAAAATTGTGGAGAAGCTGTCATCTTTACTGATACGTTCTTTATTCCTTTCTGGCGTAGTAGCGATTTTATTTTAGTCGGCGAATCGACGGCAACGTTGTCTAAATTAGCGGGAACATTCCAGCTGAAGTTTCCGCCTGAGAGGAGGATTTCTCGGTACAGATGTGACTGTAATTCCACAGGACACTTTTCAACTGAAGCTACGATCGCGTCGCCGAAATCAAGCATCCCACGGAAAGTCGTGTCTCCCATCTTGACGTCTCGTGGTCTGGGCATACCGCGGTTGAAGTAGCTCTCAAAGATTTCGTGGTTCGGATTGAATACGTACTCGCCGATCAAGAATCGTGTCCAAGAATCCTTCTCCAAGTCAACCTCTACTCTCGTGCCTGGAACCTTGTATTTCGCTCTGAATTTTCTTGGATTCTTTCGTGCTTCCGCTATCGCAACGTCAAGTTCAGCTGGGACGAGGCCAATGTTTTCTTTTGCTTTTCGAACAAACGATTCTTCGCTGGCTAGATCTCCATACCCCGCATCTTTGAGTATCTCAGACGTAATCGCGTTGGCGTCCCCACCGCCTCTGTTCAGTGTGACCTGAGCGTTTCTTATGGGATATTTCGAGATCGGGCAAACCTGACTGTTCCCGTGACCAGACTCGATCACTACGCAGGTAGTAACCCCGTGTCCGATTGCTACCGCAAAGGGTTGGGGTATAACTGTAGCGGCACGGATGAGGCCGTTGTTATTCTCCTTGAAAATATCCATCAAGCGTTCGTACATGTATCGTGGTGATATTGCTGATAATGAGGCGACGATGTAGTAACCCTTGAAGCCATTGTTCTGCTGGGATGAAAACGTGTTTAACCCATATTGGCAGAGAGCACTTACGACTTGCCACGCGTTGTCATCTGCCTTCTCGACCATGCCGTTTCGCATCGGATACACTAGCCTGGACGACAGATCCTCTGTGGATTGTAAGTAGAGCGGCACTTGATCGCCGACGACAACATCCGGGGTCGATTGAAACGCTTTGTACATTACAGATTTTCTGTCCGGGAAGTATCCTCGATTATTGACTATCAGAGGATCTTCTCCGCATGTGATTGGACCAAATTTGAAATCGCTTGTGCCAAAATCCATAGCGAAAGTATAGTTACTTCGGTAATTGTCCAATGCCATCAAGATCTTCTCCCCTCGATAACTAAGCGGCTGCCGTCAATCTTGATTACAACTTCTTGGTCTGCGCTGAATGGAAACGAGGAATCCTTTACGAGATCGGCGGGAATGTAGAGAATTCCAGTCTTGCTCCGATCGCTTCGAACTGGTAGAATGATTTTTGCTAAACTTTCAAGCAACAGGCAATTCACCTTGCAAATGGCAGTACGCAGTGACGGGCGCGGATTCGGCATATAGCTCAACAGAGGAGACCCGCGCGGTCTGAGCTGAGTAAAAGTAAGAATCGCCAGAGTCGAAGCGACCAGTACTACTCAAGATTGAAGAGTTAGTCCGTCCGACATCAACTTTCCAGTTCCGGTCGGAGGATCAGTTAAATACTTCATGCCATACGTCATGTTTAGATCAAATGTTGCTGAGGCCAGCCGTGAGTGTCCACGCTTCTAACCTAGATCACGGTCCGGACTCTCTTACCGCACATGTCGGACACACTCCGTTGGTCGCTTTGAAAACTGATACTGTTGACGTTCGTCTTTATGGCAAAGCAGAATGGTTCAATCCGTCAGGATCCGTCAAGGACAGATCCGTTTCTTCAATTTTGAAGACTGCTGAGGCAGGCGGTCTACTTTCGGGTAAAACGATCCTGGATTCGACCTCGGGAAACGCGGGAATAGCGTACGCAATGATGGGTTCATGCCTCGGACATAGAGTGACGCTCACCATTCCGAGGAACGTGAACGAAGAGAGAAAGCGAGTTCTTCGGGCTTACGGCATCGAGCTGATATTCACCGATCCTCTCGAGGGATCTGATGGAGCGATGCGTAAGGCAAGAGAGCTTTACGCCGAGAAACCGGACGAATACTTCTACGCTGACCAATACTCGAATGAAGCTAACTGGCGAGGACATTACGAGACAACCGGCGTTGAGATTTGGGAGCAAACTCACGGCGCGGTCACTCACCTAGTCGCAGGTGTCGGGACCGGAGGAACGATAATGGGAACAGGTAGACGCCTGAAGCAATTTAATCCACAAATCAAGATTATCGCCGTACAACCTGATTCACCGTTCCATGGGCTGGAAGGTCTGAAACATCTGGAAACCTCCATGACCCCAAAAATCTACGACCCAAACTTCCCAGACCAAACCGTTAAGGTCGCCACTGATATAGCACAGCGAATAGTGAGGAAGTTGGCTCGAGAAGGAATTTTGATCGGTCCATCCTCTGGAGCAGCGATCGCCGCCTCCGCAACAATCGCTGATGAGATCGACGCGGGAACTATTGTCACGATTCTCCCTGACGGAGGAGAAAGGTACCTTACTGAAAGGTTCTGGGAGGAATCGTAGAATGACCGTACTAATTGCAAGTGATCAAATCGACGCCATCAAAACCCATGCCACGTCCACGTACCCAGAAGAATGCTGCGGATTTCTCCTCGGAGTCGATTCTGCGCTGAGAACAATCCATCGCATACTCTCCGCCTCAAACGCAAACGCTGAATCTCGCAGAAACAGATACAACATCGACCCGATGGACTTTATCAGAGCTGATGAAGAAGCGCGTAAATCAAATCTAAACCTCGTCGGAATCTATCACTCGCACCCGGACGCACCAGCGAAGCCTTCACAATTCGACTTGGAGCATGCATGGCCCTGGTACACTTACATAGTGCTCTCAATCCAAAATGGAGTTCCCAAAGATGTATCTGCATGGGTCCTGAGTGAAGACAGGTCAAACTTCCGTCAAGATGATCTAAGAATTTCAGGAGCTTAAGAAAAAAATGGTAGTTAAATTGAAAATCCCAACCGCCTTGCGACATTTCGTCGGCAACCAAGAGAGCGTACAAGTTCAAGCAGCCACAGTAGGTGAAGCGATAAAACATCTGACCAACTCCTACCCAACCCTCAAACACCACATCATGACGGACAGCGGAGATCTACGAAATTTCGTCAACGTCTACGTGAACGATCAAGACATCAGAACCCTGAAGAACGTCGGAACCCCAGTGAAAGACGGCGACACCGTGACTATTGTTCCAGCGATAGCAGGCGGCAATTCTAAACTACAATTATCGAACCGAGGAATCGAGCTTAGCCAAGATGAGATGCGCCGTTACGGCCGCCACCTCATAATGCCAGAAGTCGGACTCGAAGGACAGAAGAAACTGAAAGCCGGGAAGGTATTGGTGATCGGGACGGGCGGATTGGGTTCTCCTCTCTCACTCTATCTTGCCGCCGCGGGTGTCGGTCGACTTGGATTAGTTGATTTCGACCAAGTCGACGCGAGCAACCTACAACGCCAAGTCCTCTACTCCGTCCGAGATGTAGGACGTCCGAAACTGGAAGCAGCGAAAGATCGCATCTTGGAACTTAATCCGAACGTGAAAGTCGACAGCTACGAAACGAGACTAACCTCGGAGAACGCCATGGACATAATCAAAGAATACGACGTTATTGTGGACGGAACAGACAATTTCCCGACACGGTACCTGGTCAACGACGCATGCGTACTTCTCGGCAAACCGAACGTGTACGGAAGCATATTCAGATTCGAAGGCCAAATCTCTGTATTCGACGCCAGCCGAGGCCCATGCTACAGATGCCTCTACCCAGAACCTCCACCACCCGGTTTAGTTCCATCATGCGCCGAAGGAGGAGTTTTAGGAATCCTCCCAGGAGTAGTCGGAACTTTACAAGCAACTGAAACCATCAAAATTCTGCTGGGGAGAGGGGACTCTCTCGTAGGAAGGCTACTGCTCTTCGATGCACTACAAATGCAGTTCACAGAACTGAAACTTCACAAGAACCCCAACTGTCCAGTCTGCGGCAATAATCCAACGGTTAAATCATTAATTGATTACGAGGAATTTTGCGGAGTTGGCCGTGGAGGAACAAACACTATGGCTGAAGAAAACGAGATCACGGTTAAAGAACTAAAACACCTATTCGACACCGGAGCTCACGTGAATCTCATCGACGTAAGAGAACCACATGAATACGAAATCTGCCACATCAAAGGCAGCAAACTCATCCCAGTCAGCCAAATCCCGCTTCGCGTCAACGAATTCAATCTCACCGATGAATACATCTTCCAATGCCACACCGGAGGAAGAAGCGGCTGGGCCGTAAATTTCCTACGTCAACTCGGATTCAAGAAGGTGAAGAACCTTACCGGCGGCATCGAAGCATGGGCTACTGAGATAGATCCATCGATGCCACGCTACTAACTCACTACCTGAAGGCGCTTAACTTTACGGAATAAGTAAAGATTCGACACGATTAGAATTATCACCACGCCAACCAATGCTAACCGCTCCATCTCCGAAACTCTATTCGCAGTACTGACCGGAATAAATTCTTGAAGCCCCACCCAAGCCGAATTCGCAGATATCGACGCGTTAACCGCCTTCGCAGCAGCAAGCGCGTACCAGCCATCTTGAAATTCGTGTTCTGCATCACTGAGGAAAGACTGGGCCTGCCCATACGATATACTAACGTTCTCAGGCAGAGTCATTCCACCGGATGCAAGTTGGTTGATCTGGTTGAGTAGCGATTGAGTCTCCGCAGTAGTGTTGTAGTATTCCTGGTAACCTGCTACCGAGAATGCTCCGAAAGCAATATCGCCACCGTATCGTGGCTCAAATCCAACATCAGGCCAGTGGCTCCAGATCATTTTCATGAACGTATCACCTTGGCTCGCCATCTGGTAATCGATCGCGTTGAAATTCACGGAAAAAGTTGACTCAAACCAGGACGGATTCGATTCAACAAGGACTGAAGGATTGCGCTGAACCGCTTGTACGAACGCGGGTATCCCTGCGTTTTCAATCTCACTCATATTGGGTTGATAGAACTGTGGATAACGCCCCCACCAACTAGACGTGACATATTTTATGATCGCGAGCGATTGTAGTGGAACAAGCTGTTCATTCGTAAAACGCATTCGCGTTAGCCAGTCTGCAGCCAACAACGCCGAATTCTGATAAGTTAAATTCCCAGTAAGTTGGGTGAGACGCAGTAGACCGGGTATTGCATACGACGCACTCCACAGAGACAGCGCCTGGCCGAGTTCGGTAAATTTGTGTTTCGCGGTGTTGTATCCGTAATAATATCCTCCAATAGCCATGCTGTCGTTTGCATAAGTATGATCTCCCCATCC
>DASQZS010000061.1:0-2880 GCA_035638535.1 Candidatus Acidiferrum sp. | reverse complement strand
TTCAGGTCCGTTTATGCTAGCAGCTTTCAGCCTCTCTTCATCAATTTTAGTTCGGAGTTTCATGGTTTCGTCTGTTTCTAAAATCGGGTCGATTTTGTCGACGGTAAACTCGATGGCGTCGAATCCTGTTCTTTTTGCTATGCTAAGGAATTTGTCAAACGGTGTCTTTCGTAGGGTATCTTGATTAAGGCAGGGTTTCAACTTGTTCGACCTACAGAGGTAACTGTACCGGTTTGCTGATCTTAGCAGAACGATAGAGGGCTTCGATGATTTCTACGGTTTTGTAGCCGTCGTCAACAGTCACGGGAGGGGCCTTTTTCTCTATCAACGCGTCTACGAACAATCGGTCTTCTTCTTCGACGCCCCATGAGGTGGTGGGTGGAAGATAGTGAAATTCTTGGACTTGTGTTGGCAAGTCTAGGCCGAGTGTGTAGCTGATACGGTTGAGTTCTTCAGTTATGATGCAGGAATGGTCGCCTATGACTTCCACTCGCTCGAAGGGTATTATCCAGGATGCGTGGCCGGAACTGAAGACAGGTACTTCTAAGCCCGACCGATGCTTTAGGGTTATCCAAAAATCATTAAGGATATTCGTATAGACGTTCGCTTCCGCTCTGCAGTTTACTTCGACGACTTCTCCGAAGAGCCACCTTGCGAGATCGAACATGTGGATCGGTGTATCATATAGATGCCCGCCAGAAATTTTTGAATCAGCTCCCCAGGCGGGTCGCTGTAATTCGCCTGTCACTAGTTTCATTATTACCATGTAGGGTTTTATTTGCTTGGAGTCAATCAGTTCTTTCATTTTTTTGTAAACTAACGAGAACCGACGGTTGTGCCCGACTTGGAAGACGGTTCCTGTTTTCTTTACTCGTTCACTTATGTCGCGTGCATGATCGAGTGTTATTACCATCGGTTTTTCGCAGAACACGTTCAGTTCTTTAGAGAGAGCGTACTTCAAGGTGTCGTAGTGGAATACGTTTGGTGTGACGACGTAGATTGCGTCTAGTTCTTCCGAATCGATAAGCTCCGTGTAGGTCTTGTAGTGAGCACAGGAATATCTCTTAGCCGTTGATTCGGCTAGGGAAGTAATCAAATCTGCGACGCCGACAATCTTGACTCTGGTGTCTTTAGATAAGACGGACAGGTGATTTTGTGCTTGACCGCCTAACCCGACTATTCCAACTCTAACTTCACTCATGATGATTTCACTTCAAGTGTGCGTTCCTGAGTCACTGCACGATGGAATATAACTGATATTTCTCATCGCTAAGTCGGAATGGAAGGAGGGTTATGCAGTTTTCTGAACGAAATGGCATGCCACGAAATGTTGTGGAGAGATTTCTTCGAGAGCTGGATTTTGCTCTGAGCATAAAGATTCTGCGTACGGGCATCGAGGGTTGAATCTGCATCCTGGAGGAGGAGTTATGGCGCTTGGCACTTCGCCTTTTATTTCAACTTGTAATAGGTTTTTCTTTGTTGGGTCAGGTATCGGAGCGGATGAGATTAGAGCGATCGTATAAGGGTGTCTTGGTTTTGTTATCACAGTCTTAGTGGGGCCGTATTCAACAACATTCCCTGCATACATGACCGCGATATAATCGGACATATACTGGGCGACGGCTATGTTATGGGTTATCAGCATGTAGGACAGTTTGAATTCCTTTTGTAGGTCTAGGAGGAGTTTCAATATTTGAGCCTGAACAGAGGCGTCTAGAGCGCTGGTGGGTTCATCTAGAATTACAAGACTTGGCTGAGTTGAGATTGCACGAGCAATTGCGACACGTTGTTTTTGTCCTCCACTGAGTTGTCGCGGGAGTCTTTGTGCGTAATCCTCAGACAATCCGACTGCTTTGAGGCTTCTCTTCACCGCTTCTTCGATTTCGTCTTTTTTCCAGCCCATGAGGCCATGTAATGGTTCTGCGATTGACTGCCCTACTTTCATGCGAGGGTCCAGTGATGATTCTGGATCCTGGAAAACCATCTGCATTTCTTTGTATAGTTCAGTTCTATCAACTCGTCCGCTCGAAATGTCTCGGCCTGAGAAGAGAACTTTGCCACCGGTGGGTGGCGTCATGAGAGCGACCGTTCGAGCTAGAGTGGTTTTACCACATCCAGATTCACCTACTACGGCAACCGTCATGCCCTTGGGTATGTTAATCGATACGCCGTCTACTGCCCGAATGAATCTTTTTCCTGCTTTGGAGAAAGGGTTTAGTCCTTTGCGAACAGGAAAATATTTTGTGACATTTTCCGTGCGGAGGATTGATTCACTACTCATACAAGAAACACGACACTGAGCGGTTATTTTCTTGTGAGGTCAAGTGTGGTCGGGTGGTAGAGCATATGTTCATAGCGCGAGGGCATCTCGGAGCGAACTTGCATCCGGTCGGCAGACTTCTTAGATCTGGGATTGTTCCGGCTATCGGCGTTAACTCTTCGGTGTCCTTGTATCCTTTCGGGACGCAGGCGAGCAATCCACTTGTGTACGGATGCAATGGCTTTGAGAAGAGGCTGTATACATCTGCGTTTTCAGCTATCTCTCCAGCATACATCACTATGACCCTGTCCGCTACCTGACTTGCAACTGCCAGATCATGTGTCACCAACAGAATACTGGTCTCGACTTTGTGCATGAGTTCCTTCATTAATTTTAGCACCTGAGCTTGGGTCGTTACGTCTAAGGCGGTTGTAGGTTCATCCGCGATGAGCAGCGCGGGTTCCTCCGATAGGGCCATGGCGATCATAACTCTCTGAGTCATACCTCCTGAAAGCTCGAAGGGGTAGCGATCAAGTACCTGCTCAGCGTCTGCAATTCTCACAAGTTTGAGGTAGTCAATTACTTCATTCTTCAAATCTACCGGTATCTTGCGACTTAGG
>DASQZS010000060.1:0-5058 GCA_035638535.1 Candidatus Acidiferrum sp. | reverse complement strand
TTTGGGATTGGGTTGTTCGCAGCGTCTTTCTTGGCGTTGGTTGTGATATCGCTTGGGAGCGCTTGGGGTGTAGTTGAGGCGATTGGTTGGCATAGAAATAGAGCTTTTGTGATCTATTTTCTAGAATCAATCCCAGCCGTCATAGTGACGTTAATGCTTTCAGGTAATTTGCTCTCAAACATACTGAATCTGATGGTAGCATTCGTATTCGTTCTAATAGCGCCAGCAGTGATGATGGGTTTGATAGCATCGAACCCAAAGGTAATGGGCGCTCACGCCTCAAAAGGAGCCTGGAAGATTGCCTATTGGTCGAGCCTAATTTTCGTGGTGATTCTGGGCGTCATTTCTGTTGTGTCGTCTATAGTCTAACGGTCGTCTGAGAAAAAGATGTGCGGATTACGTTATCACGATTTGTGAAAAGATTCAGCCGAAACTGGATCTGGGAACTGCTGAATAAGTATATTACAACATAACCGGTGAAATTTTGTTCAGATCGTCACAAAATTTCTGGAGGATTATTGGATGGGTAAGAAAGGAAAAGAGATCGTTAAAGCGAAACTTGATGAGGTTATCAAAGATCTGCTTGCAGCATATTCTGATGAATGGCTAGCGCATTACCAGTATTGGCTTACTGCACGATGGATTAGAGGAATGGACGCGGATACGTTGAAGGGGGTTCTGGAGAAGCAGTCGGCAGACGAACTTGTTCACGCCGGTAAGCTTGCTGAGAGGATCATCCAGCTAGGCGGACAACCAGTAATGAATCCCAACCAGCTAATTGAGAAAGCTGGATGCGGATACAAGGAACCTCCAAAAGACCCCGCAGATCTCAAAACCGTAATTCAGGACGTATTGAATGCGGAAGCCTGCGCAATCGAATACTACAGCAAGATGTGCGAGAAGTACCGTACCACAGACCTTGTTACCCACGAAATATTCGAAGATCTCTTAAAAGACGAAGTTGACGACGAAGAGGAATGGGAAAAATTCCTAACGAAACCCTAAAAATTCTCTAACTGAGCGATACTCTTGCCGCTTGCTGACCTTGTTGTGGATAGGGATCTTCTGAAGCGGATCCTAGAGCATTACAAGTATCGGCTGGAGAACTTCACGGATGATGAAAACATCAAACCGTTGATGAGCGGGCCTCTCAGACGATACCTAACCTTCGGCCAGTTGAAGACATTACTTTCCCAAGCCCTGAACGAATTGACCGAACACGGAAACGCTGCAAATCTGGATCAGCCGCAGTACAGCGATCTTCTCAGGTCTGCGGCTAACCAATACGTAAGAGACTTGGAGCGAATCAGAAAGAAATCTGGTCAAGAGCTGGACACAAAACTGGCAGAACTGGAGTCAGACCTAGAAACGGTAAACAAATGCCTACGTTAATTGCGATCAGCAACGTCGATTCTCGCGACTTCAGAGGTGGAGCGTGGGATTTCAGCACTAGGGCCTAGATTAACTCAATTTCCTACCTGAACAGGGTGCAGTAACTGAACTCCGAGGAGCTCTCCGTAAATACTCGGCTTACCGAGATTGTGTGAAACTATGCCAAGAAAAATCAAAGTTCGTTGCGTGGGTTGTGGAGCAGTAATTCGCGGGCGATCGACTCCAATGATGTTGCAGATTACTCATAGTCAGAATAAGCTGCTAGAATCAGCGAAAGCGTTGGGTTTCACATCGTCAAGCTGGCGCATAGGAGATGTGATGGAGGCTCCAATGCATCGCAAATGTTTCATTTTTGCTACCCGGGTGTGGAAGCTTGCCTTTATCACTCGAGCCCTCAGTCCGCGCCGTCACCCTGGCGAACCCACTCATCCATCAATCTAGACCGAATTGTCGCTGGTGTTTCGATTTTGGCTCAGGGTCCAATTGCAGCCGTGGTTATGCAGTTGAGTTTGAAGTACGTGAAAGCCAGTCTCATTTATCTCGTTGCTGGGGGAACTTTGCTTCTGCTAACTTTCAGTCATGTACTAGCTTTCGAGATGACAGCATTCTACTTTATGCAGCTCTACGGTTTCGTGGCGATGATGATTTTCGGTTTGTCCTACCTGTTTGTTCCTTCATTTGCCCACGCGTTCCTTCACAGTCTTCGACTAGCCAAGATACAATTTTGGTTGATGAATATCGGAATTATTGGTATGACGATGGCTTTTTCTGGAATGCTCCCTTACAGTTCTGATTTGAAGTTTCTAGTGCTCGGCTCACTGTCCTCAGTTGTTGTCGCTTTGTACATGCATTTCTACAATCTTTGGAGGACAATGCGTGCATGGAAAGGTTCGCCGGGAGAGAAACTCGCTCATGCTACAACGCATCAAGAACATACTGGCTGAGAAAATTGCTTAAACAGGCTCTCCTCTTCTAATACCTTACCGACTCCAAGTCTGAGTCAAGAGATTTTTTTGTATTTGGATCGATTTTTGGTTCGCATTCCAATGAGTAGTGCACCGTTTTCTGAGCATATGACTATACGTGCAACGAGGGATCGATAGAGTTCGAACCATTTTCCGTTTTTGGTTCTGGAGGGTTTCACTGCGGCGAGTAGTTGTGCTTGGGTTAATTTTTCGATGCGTCGGTATATGGTTGAGAGAGGTATTCCGTATTTACTGCTTAGTTCAAGGGCGCTCAGTGGTTTTCGTGTAGTTGCGATCAGTATTCTTCTTGAGTAGGGGTCGGCTAAAGTGTTCAGTATTCGCTGTTTAGAGACTTCGTCATTAACGGTCAGCGGATACGGTTCTCGATTATGAACGCTAGATGTGAGTCTTGATGTTTGACGGTTTTTGGTTCTCGGTTTTGATGCGTTGCGCACAGAATTCCCTTCAGCTGATTCGCAAAGTTGTTGAGAAAGAGCGGAGTAGTTTTCCTTGTCACTAGCCTCCGGTGACTAGTGGTATGAAGTCTACTTCGTCTCCGTCCTTCAAAGTTGAACTGAATTGTGCAGTGACGCCGTTGATTAGTATCTGCATTGACGCAATCATTCCAGTGATTGTTGGGTGTCTGTTTGCAACATCGCCGAGAAGATTGAGCAGAGTGGCTGGATTTTGTAGGACAAAATATTCTTGGCTAGTGTCGATGTATTGAGCCATCAGGAGATAGCCTACCTTAACTTTTAAAAACGAAGTATCGACGCTTGTCGTCAATGGGAATGAAGCATTCGTTCCGTTATTTTCAGTTAGTGCGACTACTTTGTTCAGGTCGCCCATTGTTAGGATGAGTACTGTTCCGATTGCGGAGTAGATTGTCCACCGTAAGAAACCGCGCCTACTTTGGAATTCATGGCTCAAGTTGTTTCGCCTTCTTTTCTGCCGGAGCGTGAGAGAATGAGCATCAATGCAACCAGGACGATGATGCCGAAGGCGCACATACCGAGCAGGTCTTTGCCGTTGAGTGTGATTTCGAAGTTAGTTAGATCACCATACCCCTGTGAGCTGTTTGATCCTGCGGCAGGGAGTACTGTGATTTGTCCAGTCATGTAGGGGTGGACTATGCAGTAGTAGTTGTAAGTGCCGGGTGTTGTGAATGTGTAACTCCAACTTTGACCGGGTTGTAGTAATGCGACCTGTCCTGAACCTGCTTGCCCGGAAGAGTCGAAGGTTCGGAGCGCTGGTTGTGTAGGGGAATTTGGATCTCCTTCAGTAACGGTGTGGCCGATCGAATCCTTGTTTATCCAGGTCACAGTGGTTCCGACGGTTATGGTTAGTTGGGAGGGCAAGTATGCTGAGTTAAGTATCGTTACTATCGTAGTGTTTGATGTGGTGCCGGTAGGTGTTGGCAGTGTTGTGTTTTCTGTAGTGGTTACGTTCATGTTAGACATACTCATATTTCCGGTGATCGTGGCGTTCTTTATCGACGAATAGATACTGGGGTTTGGAGGACCAACTACGTTTATGGTGCCTAATGCTCCGTGGTGGATTCTGAAGAGTGAGTGGTCGACGATCGTTAGTTTGCCGGGTACTTCCGCGGTGAACTCGACCATTACGGATCCTCCGGCTGGTACGAGTGTTGTTTGCACGTTGAGGAGTGGTGGTGATATGATTGATCCTTCAAGGTAGACTCTGTCAAGAATTCCGCCTATCACATGGAATGATGAATCCAGATTTGGTCCGGCGTTTAGGAAGAAAATGCGAATGGTCTCGCCAACCTTCGCTTGCAAGGATCGGTTTCCAGTCAACGCACCTACTCTTCCGTTAAACACTACATAGTCGGGTGTTTCCGCGTCTGCTTTTTGGAAACTGTAGCCTTGGAATCCTTGCTGCCCGAAAGGTCCTTGCGTGTAGAACTCGCCTTGAGCTATGTAGAATTCTCTATCAACTTTCGGCAACCCTCCTAGTGGTTCTACAAGAATCATGCCGTACATTCCGTTCGCTATGTGGGTAGGTATGTCAGGGGTTGCGCAGTGGTACATGAATAATCCAGCTCTCAACGCTTTGAACTGGAAGATTGACTCTTGTCCTGGAGGAGTTTGCGAGATGGCCCCCCCACCCCCGGGGCCGAGAATGGCGTGTGAGTCAATCGAATGCGTCATAGTACTGTTTGGAAGATTGACAATATGCATCTCCACTGTCTGATTCAATCTTAACCGAATAAGTGGGCCTGGAACGGTGCCATTGAACGTCCAAAAATCATACGTGACACCATCCGCCAGTTGTCCAAGCTTTTCCTCAGTAACGAGCGTGATCACTACCCTGTCCGCTGGTGAGGGAGCTGATGGAATGTCAGTCGGTGACTTACTTCGATCCGGAGCGTAAGCCGCGTTGTCCCCCGAAACGTTCTGAGTGAAGAACGGAATCGATAGAAGAGAAATTATAAGTAAAAACACTATGAAAGTGGCTTTTGCCGCACAATTCTTAATTGAGGCTCCCGATTCTCCAACTTTGCCTACGCGCATCCCGTATCACACAGGATGGGATTCAGGTGCGGCCTTCGAATATCGATATGCCCTAACTTGTTAGGTCATTTCCGAATTTGGTAATCAAGGTAGATGAGAATAGTTTCGTTTGCCCAGCACGGATAGGCGACCTTTGAAGTGTTGCTGCAACACCAATTTCTGTCCCC
>DASQZS010000059.1:0-4777 GCA_035638535.1 Candidatus Acidiferrum sp. | reverse complement strand
ACGCTGATGAGCGAGGTTCTCCAGAATGCCTGGGTTGCGGTTTTCTACAACACTCCATTCATACCAACGATGATAACAGGAATCCCGAGCCTTGTCACCGCTCTGATTAACAACATGGTTTTCTTCACTTTGTTAACGCCGAAAATCATTAAGCTGGTTCAATCCAAGAACTCAGCCAGAACACATGCTAATTCCGAGATAGCATAATGCATAAAAGACATCAAGCCATGTTGGCATCTCGAAATTTCGAAGTAAGTTGAGCATAAATGCCACGTTACAAATCTACGACGGAAATTCAAAAGATCATAGCGAACAAGGAACAGATCCGTAAGACATAGGCCCAAAACCTCTGTCCGGAAGATATGGGAATAATCGCCCACGTCGACCACGGAAAAACGACGATGAGTGATTCCCTCCTTGCCGCTACAGGTCTTCTCTCACCCGGAATGGCTGGCACGGCGTTAGCACTAGACTTCATGGAGGAAGAACAGAAACGCCAGATGACCATCAAAGCCGCAAACGTAAGCTTACTACATGAAAGAAACGGCACTCCATACGTCATCAACCTCATCGATACTCCAGGACACGTAGACTTCTCAGGCAGAGTAACCCGCTCACTGCGCGCCACCGATGGCGCGGTCGTTGTCGTTGACTCTGTAGAAGAAATCATGGTCCAGACGGAGACCGTGACACGCCAGGCTTTGGAGGAACGTGTCAGACCAGTCCTTTACATTAACAAAATCGACCGACTCATCAAAGAACTCCGCCTTAGCTCGGAACAAATTCAGGAACGAATCGGTCGAATAATAACTGAATTCAATCGGCTCGTAGAGCTTTACGCGGAACCAGAATACCGCGAAAAATGGAAAATCAGTTTCGCGACTAACACAGTCGCTATGGGATCAGCAAAAGATAGATGGGGATTCAACGCCGAGATTGCGAAAGAAAAAGGCGTCAAATTCCAGGACGTAGTCGACGCGTACACAAAAGACACCGTGGCCGAACTAAGAGAACGAGCCCCACTACATGAAGCAGTTCTTGACATGTCAATTGAAGCAATGCCTCCGCCCCACACCGCTCAGAGATATCGTATTCCACGAGTTTGGAAGGGAGACGTAAACAGCGAAGTTGGACAAGCAATGATGAACTGCGACGACAACGGCCCGGTAGTAATGGCTATCACAAACATAGTCGTAGACCCGCAGGCCGGAGTCGTGGCAAGCGGAAGATTGTTCTCAGGAACAATCACCGAAGGCTCAACATTCCATCTCTTAGGCGCCCGCGTGGACCAGCGCGTACAGCAAGTATGCATATACATGGGGCCCTACCGAGAAATCGTCGGAAAAATAAGCGCCGGAAACATCCCTGCCCTGTTGGGCCTAGACGCTGCTAAGGCAGGAGAAACATTATCCACCGTTAAAGACATCGCACCCTTCGAAGCCGTACATTACGTAACAGAACCAGTCGTGACCATGGCGGTTGAACCCAAATTCAGCAGGGACCTGCCTAAACTCGTAGAAATACTCAGAAGACTCAGCTTAGAAGACCCGAACCTAGTCACAAAAATCAACGAAGAGACAGGCGAATACCTGATTGCAGGCATGGGAACGCTCCACCTTGAAATCGCTACAACACTCATCACGAAAACAGGCCTAGAGATAGTCACATCCAACCCAATCGTAATCTACCGTGAAAGCGTACGAAGCACAGCGGGACCCGTAGAAGGCAAATCACCCAACAAACACAACAAACTATACCTCTCAATCGAACCTCTACCGGACAACATAATCAACCTCATCAAAGAAGGAAAGATAGGCGAATACCAAGACAAACATGAGATGGCTAAGATGCTCCGCGAACAAGGCTGGCCACCAGACGAAGCGAAAGGAGTCTGGAGCATCGACGAAGGCAGCAACATGCTCGTCGAAGTAACCAAAGGCGCGCAATTCCTTCAAGAAGTGAAGGAAATGGTAATCGCCGGATATCGATGGGGAATCAAAGAAGGTCCACTAGCCTACGAACAAATACGCGGCGTCAAGCTGAAACTCACCGATGTCTCTCTCCACGAAGACCCAGTCCACCGAGGACCCGCACAGATCATGCCCATGTCCCGAAGAGCATTCTTCGTAGCCTTCCTGAACGCCAACCCCGTCCTCCTCGAACCAATTCAAAGAATCACAGTCAAAGTCCCACCAGAACTCCTCGGCGCTGCAACCAGCGTCATATCACAGAAGCGCGGAAAAATCGTCTCGGTAGACCAACGTGGCCACTTAGTGTACGTAGTCGGTGAGCTACCAACCGCCGAATCCTTCGACCTCTCCGAGGTAATGCGAGGCGCATCACAAGGCCGTGCATTCTGGGGATTAGAATTCGCACATTGGGCAGCTGTACCACAATCCCTGGTCGGCCAAGTCATCACTGACATACGAAAACGCAAGGGACTACCACCAGAACCATCAAAAGCCACAGACTTCGTAGACGACTAGATTTCAATAATCAAACCTCAGATAAATTCTCCCATTCGCCTCAAATCTAACCAAAAAATAGATTGAAGAATGCGTTGTGGCGGCTGTAGGCTCTTGACTTCGCTCTATACCAAGAAATGAAGCTGTCTGATCAGAGAGATGTAATCTCCCGAAGCCAAGTACACAACCGCCAACACTAGAGGCGTGTATCTTGCCAATCTAATTCGTCCCTTTGACAGCACAGTAATGTTCCACCGAAGTTGTGTAGTTCACAGAGGCGCATATAAGCCAGCACTCGCATTTCGCCATAATCTGACCTCGCACTCACAAACATGAAGCGAAAAATCATGCGTCAAGATCGAAACCCATCACAACTCTGTCTATCACTGAGCATGCGAATCCTCAGGACAGTGCTAGGCTCTGCAGAAAGATTGCGTAAACGCCAAGAAAACAAGCGATATTTCGCATTTTCCTTGGCCCCTAACGAATTTCGCACTTCATATTCACGTGGCGAAAAACGGGGCATGAACAGAAAGCGGATAATTCATCTACATGCCGAATTGTGCAATAAGCAATAACTTTGCCATGTGTACAGGATACCTTTGACATAGTGATGTAGATGCGGGGAGGCGACAGGCAAAGTTTCGAATTCACCATCCTAGCGATTTTGGAATACCTCGTGCGCCAAGAGCCAATCGGTCCAGTCACGAAATACCATTTAATGAACCGAGTCCCAGGTCTTCCCAGCCAACGCCAAGACCGAGTATCAGCGATCCTGGATCTCCTAGTTCAGCGAGGATGGGCTACAGCTGAGGCGAAGGACGACACCGTGGCTTACCTAATCACTCAAGCAGGAAAGACTGAGTACGATAAGTGGGCAAAACAATTTCTAGCGTGGGTAAGAACGCTCAGAACTCGAAACGACAACGCGCACTAGGTACCCATAGAAACTATCAAAAACCCTGCAGAAGTCTCCTGGACTAGATCAACCGGAAATTCTACTTGCTTCGAGATAACGCGATGCAAGTCAGCTGCTTCATCCGAAAACTCCCTATCCGAGACTACTAATAATCTACAAATCCTCTCATTGGAGGAATTTATGTCACTCACAACATCCTTCAGCTGCTTCGTAGATACGGGAACACCTGCGAAACGCTTCACTACTATGGCACCACGATAATCTCCAAGCTTCCTAGCAACTTCGGCCGGCACGACCACGTCATAGGTCTCCCCTCCAAGCTTACCGTTCGCGTAAATTGCGCCATTCATTTCTGATCCTAATGCATTGAGGGTTTGGTTAGCCAGTTTTACTGCAGCCGATTCGCCTGTCGGCGCTTGTGATTCAAATCGCAGAGCGAAGGATAACTCATCCAACCGTGATCGCCACTGATCTATAGCAAGAGTAGAGCGTAACGCGAAGTAAATTATCAATGGAACAACCACCACTAGAATAAGAAGGCCTAAAATCAACTCCCCTTCGAATAGGACTAATTCCTCTAATGCTTCGTTAAGTCCAACGATCACCAATACCGGAACGACGAGCAGCAAGATGCACGCGATAACTGCTACCGTAAGCATACGCCTAATCTTGGAAATTAGTACGGCACTTTCCTCAACGTACATAATCGATATGGCCAAGGGGCTGGTCGACGGAGACGGTTCTTCCATAGGAGGAGGCAATATGCTCGATTGTGATGTTTCGTACCTAGCTATTTTACGTTATGAGAACTGAGTTCTAGCATAACAGACTTCTTCGTTCACTTTTATCAACAATTTTTCTTCTAGCCAGATAGGTGAAAGTGTGATGACATGGGACGATTCGTCCATCCGAATTATAAGCAAGAAAACTACTCTGCGTAGTTCAAGAGTTGCAAAGAAATTGACGCAGGCACTCAGGAATTATGGATCAAATGATGACCTCGACCAAAGGCCTCTACTTGGGATCTACTCATGCCTTCTCTGCGACCGACGTTTCAGCACCAAGCATCAACTGAAACGCCACTACTGCAGACGGCATGAAGATACGATCCCTAACTTTACTGGCGAGAAACGAATCACTTGAACTGGAAGGTGAGTTTTTGATGAGATCAACGCTTCCAGTAGTTCTCGCATTGCTATTAGTGCTGTCAGCGATCTTGGCGGTCAGCGGAGCTGCAACGATCCAAACTCACGTCCTTCGATCGACCGGCAATTCACCAACGAACAATATTTCAAACCCCAATAGCAACGGGTCACAATCTCAAATCAAACTAACGCCGCAACCTGCCTCCGCAGGTCAGGCCTGTGCCGCTGACGATTGCCAACAGGACACT
>DASQZS010000058.1:0-10506 GCA_035638535.1 Candidatus Acidiferrum sp. | reverse complement strand
CAATGCCTTTGTTTCAAGAACGGTCTCAACCCCGGTCCTCGGCGGATTGACCAGTTCAATTTTGAGACTTGACATTAGGTAACGATCTGCCCCGGCCTAACGCTTGCTGTTTCGGAAGAGAGTCGAGTCATTTTTGATACTTCCGGGCTCAACATATTCGTATCCCGCTGTAGCTATCGAATTAACTCGAAAGATTTCTTACAGATAAATGCCTATCCCATCGCCCACGAAGAACACGTATTTCCCGAAGCCTGCAGCCGCTGCGCTAATAACGAATGGTGACACCGAAAAATTTTGGAAAAACGTTGTCCTATTGCCCTACTGGTAGGCCGGTCATTGGATCAAGAATGAGTCTGTTTGTCGTATGATCTGTGAAGTCGAACATGTTGAGGAGTGGACCGGCTTTCTGATCGAAAGAAGGCCCACCAATTCTACCTAAGTGCCAGTTGTCTTCTATGAATCGTAGAATAGAGGTTTGATCGGTTAGAGTGTTGTCAACGAAGTTTTGTTTCGCGTATAATGAAATTACTAGGAGTGGCAGACGTGGCCCGTATCCGCATCTGTCTGCGGGAGTTCCTGCTGGAGTAATGCCGCAAAGACCTGGACCGAGGAGCACGTCATTTGCTGGATCGCCAGACTGGTTTACTATTGGTCCCATAACATGATCGTACCATCCATCTGAATCGTCGTAGGCGATTATTACTGCGGTGCTCTTCCAAATAGGCAACTGTTGAAGCTGGTTTATGGTTTGCACGAGAAAATGTTGTTCGTCTAACGGATCTGAGTATCCCGCGTGTCCGTCCTGGTATCTCGAGGCTTTCAGGAAACTGACGGCTGGCAGGTTGCCTGCGTTGGCTGCAACCCAAAAATCGGATAAGTCATACTGATGATTCGCCTGATCGGTCTCACCGATCATTGATGGAGAACTCGGTGGAAGATGATGTGGATTAGAGGTTGTGTGGTAGTATTGGAATGGTTCATGATGAGCGCTGTAATCCGTCACGTTTGCCCCACCTATGTTGATGTGTGACGATCCGCAGACCGCGTTCCCATGTGCGGAGTAACTGGTTGGTCTGAAACCTCCTTGGAACCATCCCCACGTGATGCCGGCGGTGTTCAAGAGGTCACCTATGTTTTGTCCGGTCATTGCGATCGTCGCACCTGCAGAACAGTCGTCATATGTTGGATCAGTATCTCCGATGACAGTACCGTTTGCCGAGATGCCGGGAAGATTAACTGGAATAGCGCCCGCCGTATTGCCTGAAACCAAGTTCAACGCACCAGGGGTTGATGGTCCGAATGTTGTTCCAAAAGAGTTGTCGTTCATCGCAAAGTTCTGAGCGTACTCCCACAGGGCGGTCACCGTGTTCCCATCATAGTAACCCATAACACTGGTGAGGTTACATGAACCACTAGTCGGTCCCGTGCTCTGAACAAACTTATCCATAAGCCCCCCATCAAACGCCTTCTGCTCTGCAGTGTAATCGTGATCATTGTCACATGTGATCGCCTGAGAACGATCCAATCTGAACGGGTTCGTCAGGTTCGTGTTGTTCGTGAGCAGCACTCCCGAAAGACGGTTAATCGTCGGAGTATTCGTGGCGGCGATAAATCGTGGCTCTCCTGGAGGATTCAATGCAAATCCGTAAGTTGCGAAGTAATGATCAAAGGACACATTCTCTTGGAAAATAATTACCAAATGCTCTATCGGTGTTGCAGTAATAGAGTTGCTTTTTGGAACAACGATAGTACTAGCGAGCAACAACGCTAACAACATTATTGGGATAGCGATTGAAATTGTTGTCCTCATACCCATTTCTTTGCCATGCAATTAACATCACTCCATGCGACGAAACACAAACTTGAAACAAGCCTCCGTTGGATCTGCGATCATGTTTCTACGCCATAAACTATGGCAAATATAGACTAATCAAAGATTCTTGCTGGCAAACACGTGAATTCCACATAAGTACAGTGATTCAACTATTTTTGCCGATTGAATAACCCACTCGCATTTCGCAGTAGGAGCGCGGGAGTTCAGCATCAGTTTACTAGTACATATAGCGTGCTCATCGACCGATGGCGGATAGCGCCACCATTTCCGTCAGTAGCAGAATGCGCGACTATTTCTTATCGTGGTTCTCGCCGCTTGGAGATTGTTTCCGTTGCTTCTGTTACTGTCATATGTTTGACTGGGCGGATATCTATATAACATTATAAGGCTATATAGGCGTACGCACTATACTGTCTATGGGAGGAAGAAACTAAATGCGTTATATTGGGCTTCTCAGTATCGTACTCATTGTTGTTGTTCTTTGGTTAGTTTTCCGCTAGAACTTCCTGCATAGTTCCAAAATTGCTCGCTCATTCGACTGGTGGGCGCGTTCTGGCTAAGGCTCCGCTGTCCGAAACATTATGAGGACGCAGGGCTTTACTGAATCGTAACTCTCGTGTAAGATGTTACCTCAAAGCTCAAGGATGGAGCGTGGGATTTCAGCACCAGTTTACCGGTACATATAACTGAATTAGTGGGTAGGGGTGACACTTAGTATTTTATCAATGTAGTACGGCTTGTTGTCAGTTATGTGCTGAATGATTTCATCACGTTTCGCCATTAGCTCGCCTTTGATCTTCATTAGATTAGCCCTGTCAGGTAGGCCTTCCTTCGAATTCATGGTGACGTCCAACTGCTCTATTTCATGGCCAAACAATTTGACGATGATCTCTATTAGGCACTTCAATTTTTCGTCATCCGTTCCTGTTTCAAGTTCGTCTGCGTGCTCGTAGATCATACCCGTTACATGTTCATCGTCATACTCCAACAGTTCTTGAGGGGTAAACAACTATTATTTCCAGCCGAAAGCTACCTCATATCTAATACTATTCATTCTATTCTACTATTAGTTGACGAAGAAGCAGAGATGGTATTGTTCCAAAGATGACTTCTATTATGCGAAAGAGAAGCGATGATATCAGCGAACCAGCGTTTCTTGCTTCGTGTGACAAGTGGCCCGTGGAGTTGAGTGGACTACCGTGATATTAGCTCTCTACCCCGAAGAAGATCTCCGGCTCTGATGACTAACATTTAGATGCTACATAGCGATTAGGATTGTAAGTACCAACATGACCCATGGCAGTGATGGGATTGATTGAAGTCGAGCTGGGCGATCTTAAGAAGGTCGAAAAGGAACTTGCTGAATTGCTAAGGCAGAGACTGAAAACGGACGTAACGATGAAAGGCGGAAAGCTGATTCTCGATCAAACCGATGGACACGTGAGTCCTAAGGACGCTAAGTTACAAGTGAAACATGCACTCCGCCATCTGGGTCTCGAAGAAGGATACAGAGTACTCTCTGAGCACCATATTATTCGGATCGAAAAGTTAACTGAGAAAAAGAAACACAAAGTCGAAAAAGAAGGTGAAGTGCCAGCACCTGCTCGCTCGTTGCCGTATTTCTTTCCGTGAGAATTCTTCCTTTGGCTAGCTCTATAGCTTGTTCTTATTTCGCAACCATTGCCGAAGCAGATGGGAACTTTCGAAAGCTTTCTCAACCTCAGACGAGTAAGGATTGACATTGACGCAAAAAAAGCGGTTGACGGTGAATCTCGACCTTGACCAAGCCTGACGATACGCCCACAGATCTGAAAAAAATCACCGTGAGCGAACTGCTCCAGAGACTCTCTTGTGGCAAAGAGGGACTCACGGATCCGGATGCACAGAAGAGACTTCAACAGTTCGGATACAATGAAATTCCTGAGAAGAAAACTAATCCTCTTGTCAAGTTTTTTAAGTATTTTACGGGCCCGATCCCGTGGATGATTGAAGCTGCACTAGTCCTATCCGCGATCATTCGTCACTGGGAAGATGTATACATCATTTCGGCGCTTCTACTGCTTAACGCAGTCGTGGGATTCTGGCAGGAGAATAAAGCCGACGATGCGATTCAGCTGCTGAAGCAGAAACTGGCTCTCAAGGCACGTGTATGCCGCGATGGAAAATGGCGTGAAATAGCTTCAAGAGAACTTGTGCCGGGTGATATAATCCGCGTCCGTCTTGGAGACATTATTCCAGCTGACGCTAAGCTAGTCAAGGGCGATTATCTGCAAGTAGACGAATCCGCGCTGACCGGAGAATCCCTGCCAGTGGAGAAGGCGACTTCAGATGTAACGTATGCTGGTTCGATTGTTCGGCAGGGAGAAATGGATGCATTAGTAGCTGCCACGGGCGCAAATAGCTACTTTGGCAAGACTGCTAAACTCGTAGAGGGAGCTCAGCAGCACAGTCACTTCCAGAAGGCAGTTATCAAAATTGGTGACTTCCTGATCATTCTCGCTGTCTCGCTGGTCGCTATCGTGTTCGTTGTGGCGTTACTCCGCCATGAGAGCATTCTTGATACTCTTCAATTTGCCCTCGTTTTAATCGTGGCTGCGATTCCGGTTGCGCTGCCCGCCGTCTTAACTGTGACCATGGCGGTTGGAGCCACAGCCTTAGCCAAGAAAGAAGCGATAGTTAGCAAACTTGTTGCCATAGAAGAAATGGCAGGCATGGATATTCTCTGTGCTGACAAGACTGGAACCATAACTAAGAACGAGCTTACCGTAGCTGAAGTCAAACCGTTTCCAGGATTCAAAGTGGATGACGTGCTCCTGTTAGGTTCTCTTGCATCAAGAAAAGAAGATCAGGATCCAATTGATAGCGCGATCGTTAGCAAAACTGAGATAATAGCGGGAGCTGCCACACGGCTTAGCTCCTTCACTATATCGGCATTCCATCCTTTCGATCCCGTAGCAAAACGCACAGAGGCGAGCGTAGAAAATCAACAAGGGGACCAGTTCAAGGTATCAAAGGGCGCTCCTCAAGTGATCCTCTCTCTTGTAGAAAACAAAGAATCAATCGGACCAGAAGTCGATCAACAGGTCAATTTATTCGCGGCACACGGCTATCGCGCCCTCGGTGTAGCTCGAACTGATTCGGAAGGAAAATGGCAGTTCGCTGGATTAATCCCACTCTACGACCCTCCCCGAGACGACTCAGCAACAACCATCAAAACCGCCCGATCCATGGGCGTGGACGTGAAAATGGTAACCGGCGATCACCTTGCCATCGCTAAGGAAATTTCTTCGCAAATGGAGCTGGGCACAAATATACTTCGAGCTCCTGACATACTCAACAAGCCGGACAACGAAGCAGAACAGGCCATCGAAAATGCCGACGGTTTCGCAGAAGTCTTCCCAGAACACAAGTACCGTATCGTAGAACTACTTCAACTTGGAAACCACATAGTGGGCATGACTGGTGACGGAGTTAATGACGCACCTGCTCTGAAAGAAGCGGACGTAGGGATTGCGGTTGCAGGTGCTACCGACGCCGCGAAATCAGCAGCAGATATCGTTCTCACGAAGCCAGGGCTCTCAGTTATCATCGACGCGATAAAGGAGAGCCGAAAAATATTCCAAAGGATGGACAACTATTCCATCTACCGCATTACAGAAACGATACGTGTCCTATTTTTCATAACATTATCAATCATCATTTTCGGATTCTATCCGGTCACGGCACTCATGATAGTGCTACTTGCTTTGCTTAACGATGCGCCGATCATGACCATCGCGTATGATAATGTGAGATATTCGAACGAGCCTGAGAAATGGAACATGAAGCAAACGTTAGGGATCTCAGCATTCCTTGGACTTGTGGGAGTTGTCTCGTCCTTTCTTATCTTGTACGTCGGACTTCAAGTATTCCGACTAACTCCTGAAGTGCTTCAATCGTTCATCTATCTGAAACTATCTGTTGCAGGACATCTTACGGTCTTCGTTGCTCGAACTAAGAAATCGTTCTGGTCGATTAGGCCTTCAATTCAATTATTCATGGCGGTGGTCGTCACTCAGACGATAGCAACCATACTTACTGTGTACGGTATCCTCCTTCCCGCGATGGGATGGGGCCTCGCACTGTTCGTATGGGGCTACGCGCTCGTGGCGTTTCTCATAACTGATTTCGCCAAGCTTCACGTGTACAGGTTCCTGAATCGAAAACATCCCTCAGTACATTAGTAGTCACGTTTCGCGTTAGAAGTGTTCGTCGCAATTCAGCGGGTTGTCTGAGCTTTCTTTAGTGTCTTCATGTCCCAAACCTTCGTTTTTCAATGGCTTTTATGATGTCGGTCTTGGTTACTATTCCAACGATTCGTTTTGGATCTGTTCTATCTACGATTGGGACTCTGCCTATGTTTGATGTGTACATTAAGTCAAGTATTTTCTGTAACTTATCGTCGGGATATGCGATCTTGTAATTACAGTTGCATGCGTCTTTAACCAGAACTTGGAACCATTTCTCTCGTTCTGTAGATTTCACTTCGTTCATGGAGATGGTTCCGATGATGCCGCTCTTGTCGACCACGGGGAAGCGTTTGTGTTGATACTTGAATAGGTATTCTTCAACGAAATCTAGCACCGAAATTTCAGCAGGAATAGCGATAACGTTTCTGGTCATTACTTGGTCCGCCGTCATGTCTTTCACCTCTGATATGTCGACTTCGTCTCGAAGTTTCTGGTGTTCGGATACTGAGGCTTCTCCTGAAACTGAATAGCTGATGGCTGCGGCGATCAGGCTGGGAATTAGATAAGCTGGTCCTGCTGTTGTTTCGGCCACGAAGGTTACCGCCGCTAGCGGTGTCTTGAAACCTGCAGCCAGGAAAGAAGCCATTCCGACAGCCACGAAAAGGCCGACGCTTGCAGGGAAGAACATGTGACCAAAAATGCCGCCCAAGGTTGCACCCATCACGATTTGCGGTATGAAAATTCCACCGTCCCCCGTGCTTCCTAGAGTGAAGGAGGTGGCGAGTAATTTCATGATGAAAAGCATCAGTAAGGCGCTCAGGATTGTTGTCGGCGACAGCGCCAGACTGATGAGATCATATGATATTCCTAGAGGGTAGGGCCTGTGAAGGATGATCACGCTGATGATCCCGATGCCTGAGACAACGACTGCTCCAACCAATGCTTTAACGTAGAACTTGGAGCTTATCCTACCTACGAATAGAGCAGTGTTTCTGTAGACGAAAATGAAGGTTAGAGCGCCTATGCCGCAGATCAGGCCAAGTACTGCGGAGCCAGCAATATCAGTCAAACTTAGTGATGCTATACTAGGGAATTTGAAGAGTGGTTGTGAGCCATCGATCGCAATCAACGTTAGGTATGAGACGACCGCGGAAACAAGTGACGGAATAAGTGCGTCATGAGCCAAATCATCCTTGAACGGCACCTCCAACGCGAAGATTATTCCAGTCAGAGGGGCTTTGAAGACAGCCCCAATTCCTGCAGCTGCGCCCGCAAGAACCAATATGCGCCGATCGTCTAGAGTGAGTTTCCGGCTTCCAAGCTTACTCCAAACCCACGACCCTACCACTCCGCCTGCGTATACGGACGGTCCTTCCTGTCCAGCACTTCCTCCGAAGCCAATAGTCATCACCGCCGCTAGCATCTTCTTCGGAAACGACCATGACGAAGTATCGATCTTTCCATCCTCCTTATTGTATGCACGAATCACTTCCTCACTTCCTGAACCTATCTGATTCGATGAAGATCTTAGAAGCCATCCACTAGCGAGTAGGCCTACTAGAACAATCGGAAAGATCATGAAAATATGTTCGGCAAAATAGTTTGGAAAGTATGACCATAGCGTCAAGTTTGTAACGTAATCGAATACAGCGACCACTAATCCAGTAATGAAACCGACGATTATCGAAACAAACAGCCACTTTTCGAGATAACGAAAGAATGGTTCATTTGTTCTTAGCTTGGGTGGTCTAAGATATTTCTGTAACCAAGATGACTGCATCGTAATCCTCAGAGAGTTAACTTGCAAGTAGAGGCTTGGAATTCACGATTACTCTGGCTTATATGTACCGGTAAACTGGTGCTGAAATCCCACGTTCAGTTTCCTTGTTGCATCGGTTTGGTTCGATTGCGCTCGCAAACATCTTCACTTAATCAGCAGTGTTCTTTGATGCGTTTGGGTAGGCTTGGAACTGTCCGGGCATGTCTGGGAGAAAACGCCTGTTAAGGGCATAATATGCCGTTACCATGAAGATTCCAACGAACCCCAGCAACACACCGACGACTCCTAGGACTGTGATCCATGGAATTTGGACGTAAACATTCATGAACTCCGATGGTCCTAACCCAGAGTTCCCCAACAGTATCAGATTCGGGTATCTTCCTCCATCATTCATGAATTCGCCAATTGTCGCTATCATAATCGCGAGAGGGCCTAAAGCAACCGTATATCTCGGCAAGAAGCCACTGCCTCGTTTAATGCTCTTCCAGACCTTAACGGATAGTACAACTAGGAACGCAATTAGGGAGAGCTTGAAAATGAAAAGAGGAGCCACATCGAATGTTGATCCTGATAAGCCAAGAATGTTCGAGTACAACATTGGCGCCCTAATGCTCAGGTTCAACAAATAGATCGGCCCAAGTGCACCCTGAACACAGAGGAACAGTACGCCATGCCAGAGCCCTATCCATGCAAACTTCGAGTTCACGTTCCCTTTAATCGCGAAGAAGGACGCTACGATAAAGCCACCTATGGACAAAGCGCCAAACCATGTGTGCAGCAGCAGCCACGGATAGAGAGGATTGAAGAATACAGCCGTTCGAGCGACGTCCACCAACCCCTTCATCGCCATCGATAACGCGTACGGGTACGTTATCTCAGCGAAGATATACCTGAACCCGAATGGAACACCGAAACCGGAAATCGCCATCACAAAGCCAAGAGCCGTATGCAAACAAGGCCGAATCCTACCCCAAGTATACCAGAATAACGCGATCGATGGAATTCGAATAAGTATCGAGGAGAGGGCTATGAGTATTGGCAGGAAGAGTATATCGGTTGCAGTAGCCATCAGCGTGGGAAAGAGACCGGCCAGTATCACCGTTATAATAGTGCCCCAAACCCCGCTGAACAATTCGTGAATTATTAGAATCTTGAACACTCGTCTCGACATAATTTCCAACTCCGGCCTATGCTTAGACCAAGCGAGATACCTCGCCATCGCAGAAATCCACCCGGTCCCGAGAGTGATGTTCACAATTATGATGTGAACAATCACGGCTATACCGAGAATCATGAAACCCAGAAGGGCCGTATTCTCCAACTCACTCCACTCCTGCTCTCTTCTTCAGGAGTTCAACGAACTTCAACCCCCTCGTCGATACCACGTAAATTCCATAGATTCCAATCGCCGCGACAGCAACGAAGAGTAACGTGAAGAGTATGAAGGCTGGTCCGATGGGGACAGAGGTCATCAGTTCCTCGGGATATAGCAAACCGTAGACAGTCCAAGGCTTACGCCCATCCTCACGTATGAACCAACCAAGACCACTCGCGAAGATCGATGAGGCCACGACTACGAACGAAAGGAGAAAAATTTGTTTCCGCTCCACAAGACGACTGAGCACGCGCCTCGTAATCCTGGACAGAGGGCCAAGGTTAAAGTTCAATGCAACCAGCCCGAGCACGCCGACTAAGTCTACGATCCCGAAAGCGATTTTCATGTAGTAGAGTGCATTGATTAGTGGCAGTCGAGATTCAGACTTGGATAAGTCAGATAGGCAGATGGATTTTAGACTCACTTTGGAGAGTGAGCCTAAAGTTACATTCGGGGCAAGGGCGGATAGTTTTCCTAGGGTTGTATTTCCTAGCGTGTTACATTGATTCCTTAGCGTGTCGAATCCTGTTATTGGATGTCTTGGATCTCCGTATGCTAAGAAGTCCACGAGGGGATTCTGTGTTGTGTTGGACGCGCCCTCTATCAACGCGAACTTCGTAGGTTGCTGGCTAGCAACGGTCTTACCCATGAAATCACCCAACAATGTTGGTTGAAGAACCAGTAAAATCAGAAGGAGTGGAAGGAAGGCTTTAAGAACTCTAATGTATTTGACTTCCCCCGTCTTCAGGAATTTGTATGCGTATCCTACCAACGCGAACGATATGCCAACGATTATTCCTGCGTTCACATTATGGAGCGCACTGGCCCATGCGTAAGGGGACGCGAATGCGATGTAGGGATCAGTGAGGGTTATGCCAATCGTCTTCGCTAGGTTGGGATTTTGCAAGATCTGAGATCCCGTTCCGGTGGTTAAGACATTTTTAACAAGCTCAAGCTTCAGAGTAACAAGGGAAGACGGATTAACCGAGTTAGGACCGTACTGTGGAAGAAACGGATAGAGATTTGACGCGAGGGTACCAGTCCCCCATGGGACATTCAACCAACTGTTCACTGTGGTAATCAGGACACCGGAAAGCGCGGCCATCACGGCATAAGCTACAATGATACCTAGACTCCCCACCGGTTTGACTTTGCCCAACGTGACAATGAAAATGATCAGCAGCACAATTTCTCCGATGAAAGCTACAAGCTCTAAGACTAGCGGTATCAGGCCGAACGTTGCGATTGCGAAAATTGAACCAGGCCAAGCCTGAACGAGACCAAACTC
>DASQZS010000057.1:0-8093 GCA_035638535.1 Candidatus Acidiferrum sp. | reverse complement strand
ACGCCCATCTCTCCGAAACTGACGTAGGCTATCGGTCTGATGTAACAGTCTTCAAAACCATTGGCCTTCACAGTAGTCTTTACTGCTTGACTGATCTGGTCAGGGGTGTATCGCAGATCCATAAGGTAGGTCTTACTGCTTCGCACCAATCGTGCGATGTGGTCACGGAGTCTGAAGACGGCTGGGCCTTTTGTGGTTTTGTAACACCTCATTCCTTCGAAAACGGCGGTTCCGTAATGTAACGCGTGGGTTAGAACATGTACTCTAGCGTTATCCCAGTCAACAAGTTCACCGTTCAACCAGATCTTAGTTGCTTTATCCATTCCAGCAAACCTCGATTGGATCTCAGTGTATCAGTTTTTGTTTTAAGTTATTCGAAGGAAATTTTAGCCAGCGTAGTAATTGTGCGAACATAAAACTGGCGTTAGGGAATAACGCTAAATTTTCAGGCGATTTGTACGTGGTCGATTTGATAATATCGTTTGGCGAGCATTCGTGTTTTATCTATCGTTCGACCATTCTTACCTATTGCTAATGCCTTATCTTTGGGGTCAACTTCTACTACCACGATTTTCCGATCTGGGCGTTCAGTAATACGGATCTCTTTTACTTTTGCAGGGGCTAGACAATTCTTTACGAGCCCGTCTACGGTATCGCCGAACTCTACGACTTCTATTGGTTTGCCGGTCATTTTTCTCAGCATGTTGATGTTCTTGCCCCCTTTGCCTATGGCTAACCCCATCTCGCCGGGTTTGGCTACGAAAATAATTCGGTCGTTATCGATTATGCAATCATTGGCGGTTGCTCCGGTAATATTCTCGAATAGTGCGATTAGGCGCATATCTTCTCCTGTGAGTTTAATTCTTGAAGTGGACATTGATCACTGCACTGCCAGCTTCAGTATCTCTGAGTCGCCGGGTTCCTTTACAGCTAGGGCGGCTATTACGTGCGGCTTGTTGCAGGCGGAGCCTAGATCTCGGCTTGTGCCTTGGTAGTTGTAGATTGGAACCGAGGATTGTTGGGCGTAATGGCGGATGTTGCTCTTGTCGGGTTCTGGGCAGTTTGCGGTTAGTATGATTAGCTTGGCTTTGGCAAGCCTGGCTGCGTCTGTTGCTTCTTTGACTCCGAAGGAGAGTTTGCCGGTCCTTACGGCGATTTGTAGTTGTTTGTTGACGTCTATCTTGGTTGATTGCATTACTTCGCCTTCTCTGGCATTGACATGTAGACCTCTATAAGGCCTGTTCCCATTGGAACTTGTTGTCCGACTATTACGTTCTCCGCCACTCCTCGTAATGTATCTCTGGTTCCTTTGATTGCTGCATCGACAATTGTGGGTATGGTGATTTCGAAGGCTGCTTTGGCGAGGGTGCTTGCTTTTTCTCCGCTGACTCCATGCCTTCCCACTTGTAGGACCTCTCCGGAAGCGGTCATTGCGTCGGCTACAAGCATTACATGTCGTACGTCTACGTCGAGTCCTTGTTCTTCGAGAACTGATGACGCTTCTTTGATTATGACGTTTCGAGCCGCCTCGATTCCAAGTACTTCTGCGACTTCATGCATGTTGTTTGAGGTGGTGCGTGCTGGGTCGACCCCTTCGGTGTCAAGTGTTAGCTCGAGGTTTGATCCTTCTGTTCGGATGACCCATTCGCTTTTTTCGCCTGACTTTTCCTCCATGACGAGTCCTCGTTTGACTTGCGGTATGCCTTTGACGTGCATTAGCGGGAGTCTGAGTACGAGCCTATTGAATTGAGCTATGTCCATTTCTTGTGGTGCGATCTCTACGGTGTTTCGTTCTACTTCGACTTTGCATCCGCCTGGTGTTACGGCGGTTTTAATGTCTTTGAGTGACACGTCTCTGTCTTTCATGGCGTCTCCGTTTAGAGTGACTACGATCTTCATTTTCGTGATGTCGGATTCGATGCTTGTTGCAATATCACCTAGGGTTGTGTGAGTGATGTTGGTCGCTACTTCTTGAGCCTTTTCGCGGCTTGTTCGATGTTTCTTGTCGAGGTATACGACCATCATGGGGGTTGATGGTATTTTTCGAGCATCGACAATTTCTATTAGTCTTGGAAGTCCGAGAGTGACGTTTTGTTCTCTGACTCCTGCGAAGTGGAATGTTCGAAGTGTCATCTGGGTTCCGGGTTCACCGATGGATTGTGCTGAGACTATGCCGGCAGCTTCGCCGGGTTCGATCATTGATCTTCGGTAATTCCTCACAGCTTCTTTGATTGCTTGGTCTACGCCTTTTCGGGTTAGTTTCGCTTTGAGTAGGCTGTCCTTAAGTTGGTCGGTTAGGCTTGGGGTTAGTTCTTTTCGTACTTCGCTAATTTTGTCTTCTACGTATGATTTACTTGCCTTAGCGCCTTTTTCGATTGTGAGTTCTACTCGTTCGACAAGGCGTTCCGTGTTGACCGCTTTGCCGTGGTCGCTCTTAGCAGTGTCGACGCCGTCTTCGCCATATCGGAATTGTATGATGTCGCCTCTTGAGTCGCGTACCGTTCCGTCGTATTCTACTCTGATGTGCTCGAGGGCGTTGATGAGTCGGCGTTGCATGTAGCCGCTTTGTTGTGTTCTGACTGCGGTGTCGACGAGGCCTTCTCTTCCTCCCATGGAGTGGAAGAAGAATTCGATCGGGGTTAAACCGTCTTGGTATGAGGAGTAGACAAATCCACGGGCTTCGGCTCCCGCATCGCCTCTCTCGAAGAATGAGAGCGCTCGGTCGCGGTATCCGCGTCTTATTCTTTGGCCGCGAATTGATTGTTGTCCGACGCTGGCGACCATCTGTGCAATGTTGAGCATTGAGCCGCGGGCTCCGGTCTTGGTCATGATTACGCCTGAATTATCTGTCTCAGTCATTAGGTATTGTTCTGCTAATTCGCCTGCTTGGTCGCGTGCTTTGGATAGTTCATCCATGATGCGTAGTTCTAGGGATTCTTCGAGTGATCTGCCTGGGAGTCTTTCAAGGGTTCCTTTTTTGTATTGCTCGATCAGTTCCTGAACGCGTTCTTCGGCTTTATTGATTGACTTTGTTATTTTGTCTCTTACGGCTTCGGAAATATCGAGTTCGTTGATTCCGTACGAGAACCCTCGTAGGGTGATGAATCGGTCGAGTACTTTCATTAGACTGTTCAGGAAACTTCGTCCAGTTTCTGAGCCGTTGTCTTTGACTATGCGGTGGAATAATGTTTCTGATCTTTCGGCGCCTATCGTATTCTTGTCGATTACACCTTCGATGAGGACGCCGTCCTTCACGACGACTGTATCTCCGTCTTCTTTCGTTACGAGGCTTGGTCTTGCTACGAAATTGAAGGCTGGGGGTAGGAAGATGCTGAAGATTTGTTTCCCGCTCCACAATTCGATCGGGCGTTTGATTTCGGGTTGCGGAATTTCACCGGCATAGTTCGCTGCTACGAGAAGCTTGCCCAGATCTTCTTTCGTCAAATATGTGGATTTTCGGGTGAGTAAGTATGCCGCTGTTAAGAGGTCGGTCTTGGCTCCAATGATTGGTCCACCGTATCGTGGTGAGAGGATTTGATCTTGGACCTGCATCAAGAGTTTTGCTTCGGTTCTGGCTTCCTCACCTTGTGGCACGTGGAGGTTCATTTCGTCTCCGTCGAAGTCGGCGTTGTATGGCGGGCAGACGCATGGGTTTAGTCGAAATGTCTTGTACGGGAGCACGACTACCGTGTGCGCCATTATGGACATGCGGTGGAGTGATGGTTGTCGATTGAATAGTACTATGTCTCCGTTTCTGATGTGGCGTTCTACTATGAATCCTGGTTGAAGGGCTTCAGCTAAGCTTTCGCGTTCTGTGACGAATTCAAGTCGTACTCTGCGACCGTCCGGTCGGACTATATAGAGAGCTCCCGGATACTGGTCTGGACCATTTCTGATAAGGCCTTTCAGTTCGTCAATATTCCACGGTGTGACTCGTTCTGGAATGGTGAGGCGTTGAGCGACGTCAAGTGGCACGCCAACTTCGTTGATGTCTATGTTTGGATCTGGCGAGATGACGGTTCGAGCTGAGAAGTCTACTCGTTTGCCTGAGAGGTTTCCTCTGAATCTACCTTCTTTTCCTTTCAGACGTTGGGTTAATGTTTTGAGTGCACGTCCGGATCGATGTCTCGCCGGAGGCAGGCCCGAGACTTCGTTGTCAAAGTAGGTGGTGACGTGGTATTGGAGTAGTTCGTGAAGCTCTTGAATTATGTTAACGGGTACTCCGGACTCTAGTGCTTCTTTGAGTTTCTGATTGATTCTGATTATGTCGACGAGTTTGTGGGTGAGGTCGTCTTCGGAACGGATTCCTGATTCGAGGGTGATGGATGGTCGGACGGTGACAGCTGGAACGGGTAGGACTTGGAGGATCATCCATTCTGGACGGGCCGCGGTTGGTTCCATTCCGAGTAATCGTAGGTCGTCGTCTGAGATTCGTTCTAACCTTTCTCTGATCTGGCTTGGATTAAGTCGTGAGGCGCCTCCATCGATCATTTCATGGAATGTGGTGGGTTTTCCGTGTTCGATCGGGTATTGTCTAGCTCCACAATGCGGACATTCTTGGCTCTTCTTGGCGTCCTTCATCACGGCTTCGTAGAAGCTGGATGGGACTTCATTGAGTTGTTTTTGTTCTTTCTGCATCAGATCGGTGTACGACTTAATTTTCTCTGCTGAGAGAAGTATTCGTCCACAATTTCTGCAGGTGACTTGGAGGAGTTTGTGGATTAGTTTTGCATATGCGACGTGAACGACAGGTTCTGCGAGTTCGATGTGTCCAAAGTGGCCCGGGCAGGCTGATGCGGTGTTTCCGCAGGTCTTGCATTTCTGTCGTGGTTCAAGTGTTCCGAGACGGCCGTCCATCAGTCCTGAGACGATGGGTACACCATCTTCGTCGTAGGTGTCTGCGGTCTGGATTTCGACTGCGCTTAGTTTCCTGATTTCACTTGGGGCGAGTAGAGTGAAATGTATGCTGCCTATTACTTTCGTCGCTTCTTCTGTTACTGACATCTTAAGCACGCTCCGATACTTCTAGGCGTGGAGCCACGCCTAGCGCCATCAATTCTTGAAGCAGTAGTTTGAATGCGTAAGAGAGTTGTACCGGGGAGATTGCGGCTTTATCGCCGTCGATTCGGCAAATGTACTTGTTCTGTTTTACATCGTGATACGCTAGTAATCCGCAAGTTTCGCAGACCATCGCCATGTATTTGTCAGATTCTTCCAGCAGCCTGTCTCGGAGGAGTGCTGATGCACCGTGTCCGATGAGACAGTCTCGTTCCATTTCTCCAAACCTTAAGCCTCCGCCGCGTGCTCGTCCTTCTGTTGGTTGACGAGTGAGCATTTGGACTTGGCCACGGGCACGTGCGTGCATTTTGTCAGCTACCATATGGTGAAGTTTTTGATAGTAAACGACGCCGATGAAAACGTCTGCAACGAGTTTTCGTCCATCTATTCCATTGTAGAGTACCTCTCGTCCGCTATGCTGGAATCCTAAGTCAAGGAGGGCGTTGCGTAATGATGCTGGTCCTTCGTTGCTGAAGGCTGTTCCGTCAACTGCTTCGCCTCGTAAGCTTGCGACTTTTCCTGCTACGGCTTCGACGAATTGGCCGATTGTCATACGTGAGGGAATCGCGTGTGGGTTGATGATTACATCCGGTACTACTCCTTGTTCGGTGAACGGCATGTTTTCGTGTGGGATTAGTGTTCCAATGACTCCTTTCTGTCCATGTCTCGAAGCAAATTTGTCTCCTAATTCTGGTATTCGTGTGTCGCGAACGCGGACTTTTACAAGGCGGTTTCCTTCGATTGATTCGCTGAGGAATACGGAGTCAACTATTCCTTCTTCTGATGGGCGCATTCCTACCGATGAGTCACGTTTGGTTGGGCCTTTAACTTCGAACTCTCTGTATTCTTCAAGGAATCTTGGTGGGCTGGTGCGTCCTATTAGGACGGAGTTTCCGGTGACTTCTGATTCTACTGATATTACGCCGTCTTCTTCAAGTAGTCTATAATATCTGTCTCCTCGGTATCCGCGAATGCCGGCTTCGGGGACTTCGAATTTATCACGTAACCCTCCGAGGTATTGCCTGCATTCACCTTCGTAGACTCTGTAGAATGTTGATCGGAAGAGTCCGCGGTCGACTGAGGATTTGTTGATGATTATGGCATCTTCCATGTTGTAGCCTTGATAGCATAGGAGCGCAACTACGCAGTTTTGTCCTGCCGGTCTGCTGTCATATTTGATTATGTCCATTGGTTTGGTTCGTATCGTCGGAACTTGCGGGTAATGGAGCACGTGTGCGCGTGAGTCTACTCGGTTTGCGTAGTTCACTGCGAAGATTCCAAGGGCCTGTTTTGCCATGGCGGATTCGTACGCGTTTCGAGGGGACTGATTATGTTCGGGGTATGGGATTAGAGATGCGGCAATCCCGAGTATAGTGTATGGTGCAATTTCGAGATGTGTGGTTGCCTCACTGATGCGGTTCGGGACGTCAGCAACTAACGCGTTCTCCTCTTCATCAGCATCTAAGTATTCGATTATTCCGCGATCAACTAGGTCTTCCCATCTCATTTCGCCACGTTGAACTGCTTCAACATGTTCTCGTGTCAATCGAGGTTTGCTGTTTTCTACGATGATTAGTGGTCTCCTTACTCGACCCGCGTCGCAGTTGACGTATAGTTCAGCTCGTCCTCCTTCGACTTGGGGTGGTGAATATGCGATGTTCACCTCCGAACTTATTTCGCCGTTTCTTCGCATTTGGATAAGTTCATGCGATAGCTTGTCCGCGTCGCGTACGTACCCGGCGATCAGTCCATCGACGAATACTTTTGCGCCTGTCTCACGTAGCTTCCGGTCAGCTTCATCTACACCCGTGGCTCCTAATCTTCTAATTTTAGAGACGAATTCGTGTGAATCTACTCCGATTGAGATGACTGCACTTAACGCTAGGTTCTTGACGAGTCCACAGTTAGATCCTTCAGGTGTCTCGCTGGGGCAAAGTCGTCCCCAATGGGTGGAGTGGAGGTCTCGGGCTTCGAGGTTGGGTTGGCTTCTGCTTAGTGGTGATTGGAGTCGACGAAGATGGCTTAGTGTTGAGGAGTAGTTTGTTCGGTCTAGAAGTTGTGTTACGCCGACCCGTCCGCGAACCCAGTTACCCGTAGCGATCGCATGTTGAATACGTTCAGTGATGATTCCTGGTCGGATCGCATTTCCGATGGATAGTTCTGCATATCGTCTAATGGTAATTCGTTCGAGTTGATACTTGAGGTCGCGGATCAGGTTTCGGAATGAGATTCGGAAGAGTTCTGCTAGGAGTGATCCGGCGAGTTTGAGGCGTTTGTTAGCGTAGTGGTCTTTGTCGTCAGGTTCACGCATACCGAGTTTGAGTTCGATTACTCTACAGCCTACTTCTGCTAGAGCGGCAGCTTTCTCCTTTCTGTCTTCTGGGTTGCGGCCGATGTGTGGTAGGAAGTTCCTGTCTACGGCAGCTTCTGCTTTCTTGAGGCGATAATCTTCCACTTGTCCCGGTGCTAATCGATTGCCGATATAGAGTAGCGCATCTCGTTGAGTTACTACTCCGATTGACTTTTCGAAGGTTGGTGCTAATTGATTTTGAATCGTTTCGTTGGTTGAGATCAATTCGGCAATTTTCGCGTCTTCTTCGTAGCCTAAGGTCTTCATCATTACTACGAGGGGGATGTCTGAAGGCACGCCAGGCATCGTTACGTAAGATGCGCCATCAGTTTTCATTGTCACTTCTGTGCGTGCTCTGAAGCCGACTGTCGTAGAGAAGATTTTGGCTTTGTATGTGGGATGTACTCCGGTCTGTTCCTTGTCTACTAGTATCCGGTTTGCGGCAAGATCCTCAAGAGCCACGACAACTCGCTCGGCACCGTTGACAACAAAGTAGCCTCCTGGGTCGAGTGGATCTTCTCCGATGGCGATGAGTTCCTCCGGTGTCATGCGGGCGAGTGGGCATATTTTGCTGCGGAGCATTACTGGAAAGTCGCCGATGTAGACGATTTCGGTTTGACCTTCGCGTTCGCCAATTACTGGCGTCATTTCCAAATGCAAAGGTGCGGCGTAAGAAAGCAGAAGC
>DASQZS010000056.1:0-6271 GCA_035638535.1 Candidatus Acidiferrum sp. | reverse complement strand
AATTCCGGATACCGCAAACGTAACGAAGTAACCTAAATAGAAAGATACGAAACCGGAAATGAAGGAACCTACCATCGTGGCCAAGCCCACGAGGGCGCTGTAGACACCAAGCATCGAACCTTGATGGCTTACTCCCAGATTATTGAAGACCATTACATTAGAAGCAGCGTAGTATTCGGCATAGGCTATACCCGCAGCGAGCGGATACAGTAGGAGAGAAGAGCCGAGATAAAATACTCCTGTGAGTACGTATGCGGAAAGACCGATCAATACGTAAGAAACTCCGCGCAAAACTAGCCCTCGAGTAGCCGTCCCTTTTAGACTCCTCTTCTCGACACGCGGAGCCACGAAGTTGAATGAGACGGTTTGAATGATCATTCCAACGAGAAACACGAGGAAAATTTGGCTGTTTGTTATTCCGGCTTGATACATTGACGGAATGAGTGACGTGTTGAAAATTCCCGCCGCAAAGTAGAAGAGAACAATCGATGAGTAGAGAAGAAAGGGGTCCCTAGTCAAATCAAACCTTCCGCTGTTGAAGACCTTTCGGAAATCTACCGCACGTGGGACTTTGAGGAATAGCATAGGAAGCACACGTAGTCTCTCATAGAAACTACGTCTAACCATCACTATGATTTCACGCTCGAACCCAATATGGGCCTCCGGAATCATCACTGCCGCCATCAACGCGGATTGAGCCGAGAGTATCGCGAACGGAATTGCCAGAAGATATAGTGGAAGAAAATCTCCCCACACAACACCGAGCAGCATACCTAAGGTAACACCAACGCTTGAAATCATAGAGAACGCAGCGAACGCTGAAGTCCATTTTGATTTTTTTTCAGTCTCCATGATTAGCAGGTTTATGGGAGTGGCAGCGGCGGATGAAACAAAGGAAAAGATAGCGTACAAGACGTCAACGCTTTCGATGGTCTTACTGAACAGGAAAAGGAAACATGTTGCGGCAACGGCTGAGTAGCTTATGACTACGATAGCTTTCCGTCGATGAAAACGATCGGTTGCTATGCCCCAGATCATCGCAGCTGGGATGCTTATTCCATTGAACAGCGTTGTAGCGAGTCCTATGTCGATTACCGTTCCGTGAAGTTCAAGTAAATAGATTTGGACGAATGTGCTGATTGGCCCGATAGCCATGTTTATTGGCAGTACGGAATAAGCCCAATTTGACTTGTTATGAGGTTCGTTTTGCGACAATCGGACCATTCCAACGAAACTTGATTCATCAGCTAACATTGGATGGCTTGAAACTTTCGGTAGCATCTCAAACTATGGACACTATGGATATCTTTATTCCAATCTCGACCCAAGTCTTATGCGAACAATAATAGTTCTAGACTAGGATGTTGAAGACCACGACGCCAGGTAAAGAAGCGATCTTATACGAACCATTACCGGGCGGCAGAGTACGATGCACAGCCTGTGCACGATATTGCAACATTCCAGAGGGTAAGATCGGACTCTGTGGTGTTCGAGGCAACGAAGCAGGAAAACTGAAACTCTTCGTATATGGGAAAATCATCGCCGGAAACATTGATCCGATTGAGAAAAAACCTGTGACACATTACATGCCAGGCACAAAAATATTTTCGATCGCGACAACAGGGTGCAATTGGTTGTGCCATTACTGCCAAAACTTCGACATAAGCCAGCGTCGTAAAATTGAAGGGATCGAAGTTACGCCTGAAAAAGTCGTGGCGATGACGAAGCGTTATCGATGCCAAGGCTTAGCGTACACGTATAATCAACCGACAATATTCATGGAATTTGCACACGACATAGGAGTGGAAGCAAGAAAGAACGGTCTCATAAACATCTTCGTTTCGAACGGATATGATACTCCCCAAACTGTTGACCTCATGCGAGACTTTCTCGACTGCATTACGGTTGACTTCAAAGGAAGCGGGGAGACAGCGTTTGTCCGAAAATACATCGGGATCGCCAATTCTGATCCGATCTTCCAAACCCTGCTAGAGATACGAGATAAGACTGATGTTCACATAGAAATCACAGATTTAGTAGTTCCCGAAATAGGCGATAATTTGACTTCCGCAAAGAAACTATGTTCATGGATTTATGAGAACCTCGGACCTGATACTCCAATTCATTTTCTGAGATTTCACCCCGACTACAAGTTGATGCATCTTCCCTCGACACCGGTACTGACACTTGAGAAGCATCATGCCGTGGCGAAGGAAGCAGGTCTAAATTACGCTTACATCGGAAACGTTCCAGGACATCCACTCGAACATACGTATTGTTCAGGATGTGGTGAAATTGTCGTCGAAAGACTCGGATTCAACATAAACGGTTGGCACCTCGACGATCAGAATCGGTGCGAATTTTGCGGCAACGAAATCCCGATCGTTGGTCATTTGAGTAGTGCCATCAATGAAGAACGATTCATGCCAGTATTAATGTAGGATTAATACTGACTCGAACAGGAGATATCGTCAACGAATTCTTTCACGGTAAACAGAGCTTTGCCGGAAGGCAGGTATAGGCTACGGGATATTTTCTCGGGTCTACAGGACGTGGAAATACTCAATAGGTATGTAGGAGATCCATCTCTTTTGGGAAAAATTCTCGAAGTGACAGAAGTAACTGTCACCAATCAAGCTGACTATATGCATGTCAACGATATGGACGGAAGCCTCTTCGTTGGACTGGAATATTTGCGCAGTGGAGAGTTACGCCATCTATATCTTGACATCATTCATGAGTTGATTCACATCAGACAGTATCTAGAAGGTAAGGAGCTTTTCGACGAGAAATTCAACTACGTAGATCGACCGACCGAGATTGAAGCATATCAGTGTGCGGTTGAGGAAGCCCGCAAGATGGGAATGTCTGAGGGTGCAATAGCGGATTACCTCTATGTTGAATGGATAACGACGAAAGAGCACCAACGTTTGCTGAAGGCCCTTGGCGTACACTCACAAAATGATGAATCGGAGGAGTGATCTAATCTATCGCGACTCAGCAGCATCGATTGAACAACACATCAAGTTACTGCGTTAAATTCACAAAAATGAACTAGAGGGATACACAGTTCGGTACATATTTCCCGTTCTGGTATAATATGAAATGTACGACGAACTTTCTAGTAAAATCTTCTAAATCAAGATTCAGGGCATCTCGCGGTGTGACCCAAACATATTCTTGAAGTTCCCTTCCGTCGAGTTCGACGAATGTGTTCTTCGCGTTGCAGACATAATCCATGAAAATGAAATGTTCATGTTTGATGTAATATTTCGGATAAATCGCCTGTTGCACAAGTAACAATTTTTGCACTTCAACATCCAAGCCAGTCTCTTCCTTAACCTCCCTTTTGATCGCGTCTTCTGCCGACTCTCCAAGCTCAATATGGCCGCCTGGGACGGTGTACTTATTTTGCCACTTACTGGAGCGAACGATCAGCACGTTACCACTTTTCTCATCGACTATAAGTGCACCAACTGTGGCCTCCGGGAAGGACTGTGTCATCTGTGACCGCCGCGCAACTGATGCCGGTCCTACATAGAAAATTGATTCGAACGGCGTTTCGAGAGCAAACTCAGCTACTTTTTCCCATAGTGGTACCGATTACTGAAACTACGGAGATTAATCCACCTATCAGGAGAATCAAAGGTTCTTGCGTTCGAAGGTATACCAACGCGGTGAAGACAACTAACGCGGAGAGCCCAGCAATATTTACCAGCGCAATTCTACTTCCAGGTCCCACAGTTACCACTCGGCTTGATCTGTTCATTTAGGTAGCTATATCTTTGTTCCCCAGAGAGACCGGAAATCCTTACAATATTGATGAAACGCACGTATCAGTAGGATTTGATCACACATTGCTGATCGGGATTGTTTCGGATTCTCATGACTGCCTGCCTAAAATTGACCGCGCAGTAACACTGCTGAACTCGTTGGGAGTTGACAACGTTCTTCATGCTGGTGATTATTGTGCGCCTTTCGCGGCGCTCAGATTCGGAAGACTCAAAACAAAAATGTTTGGTGTCTTCGGAAATAATGATGCGGAAAAACATTTACTGCAAACTAAATTTCAGGCGTTAGGCCATGAATTAAGAGGGCAATTCGCAGGTCTAGATTTGGGAGGGATCAAAATTGCTCTTCTGCATGGCGACGAGCCTGAATTGCTGCAAGCCATAATCGATTCGCAAGCGTACGATCTTGTAGTCTTCGGCCACACTCATTCCATCAGTCAATCAAAAAATGGAAAAACAATGACGCTAAATCCGGGAGAAATCTGTGGTTACGTGAGCGGTAAATCAACCATTGCAACATTTGAAACATCGAATCGACACGTCGAAATTTTGGACATCTAGTGTCTAGTTGCGTTAGCTCGCGATGCACCCATCAGCTTCGGACAGATTCTCACCAGACGTGAGAAAAATTGCGGAGGAAGTATTCGGTTCCGAAGCTGAAGAAACGTTACAATCATTGACTTCTCCAGTGAACGAATATTTCGTTCGCTGTAACACCAACAAGATAAGCCCAGACGAATTGAAGCATCGTTTGAAGGATAGAGGGCTTCTCGTTAATCAGCACCCGATAATCGAAGAAGCCTTAGGTTTTCCTGTCAAAGGACCATTTGATGTGCCTGCATACTCGAAAAACATTGTTGTCGACAAGAGAACCGCAGAATCAGTGCTTCAAGGAGCGAACGTTTACGCGCCGGGCATCATTAATTGCAATTCAATGCATGAGGGTGACGAAGTAAGCGTGAGATCAGAATTTGGTGAACTCTTAGCTTCAGGTAAGACGTTGATGAATGCGACAGAAGTTTTGACATTCAAGAAGGGATTGGCGGTACATATTGACGAGCGTCGGTTCAATACGATTCAGATTCGTGAGCTTCCTGAATTTCAAGCTGGCCTGCTCTATCCGCAATCTCTGGCGGCCATGGCAACCTCGAGGATTTTGGATCCCAAGCCCGGAGAGACGATTGTGGACATGAATTGTGCCCCTGGAGGGAAACTATCACACCTGAGTCAATTAATGGACAACTCAGGCAGGATCTACGGCTTCGATAGAAACCAAGAGAAAATATCTCAAACTCGAAAAGTTATTTCTCAGCTGGGTTGCATGAACGTGACGCTGTCGATTCACGACTCAAGGTACCTACATGAAGACATGTCTTCCCTCGAAGCAGATAAGGTCTTGATTGACCCGCCATGTAGCGCTTTAGGTTTGAGGCCGAAAATCTATGATTTCAGCGAAACGAAACGCATTAAGAGTCTATCATCGTACCAAACGCAGTTTATTTCGGCTGCATCAAGAATCGTCAAGCCAGGAGGAATTATTGTCTACAGCGTCTGCACCTTTAGTTCAGAAGAATGCGAGCAAGTCGTAGAACAAGCTGCCAAAGATCTAAACTTGAAAGTCATCGAACAGAACCCTATCGTAGGAGCAAGAAGTGGCCTGGCGAATTTTACATCAGGTCGATTTTGTCAAAGGTTTGATCCGCGAATCGATGAGATTGGATATTTCATTGCGAAATTTCAACGATAAGAGCGTTCATAGCGAATTCAAAGCTAACCATGATCCGCAGCCATGGTTAGCTCTAGACATTATAAGATCATGAGGTTAGAGCGATCAGTTCAAAATTGGGAGATGGAGCAGCTGAGTCAAAAAAGATTCGAAATATCAAGTGATGAAGTTAATGGGCCTCTGAATTTGGCGGAGACAATTGTCAGTGCACAAACTTCAGAGCCAGAATGGAGTAGGATCGGTGAAAGCTTCACTGATGTTGAACTATTGGATGATATTCCTGTGAAATACACGGTTACTCAGTCTGGAACGGTTGATGATTTCGTTATCAAAGTGAATTATGTTGGAGAAAGGCAGATATCAAAAACGCTTAGAGCGCATTTAGAGAAAATTCTAGGACTCCATGACGATCTTCCTGCATTCTACCACAAATTCGATCTTGCAGAAGAACCATTGTCACAAACTTTCCCAAGGCTTCGAGGGTTGCGTCTCATGCGAGGGACGGATCCTTTCGAGAGTTTGATATGTTCGATTCTTTCGCAGAATAATTCAGCGTTGCTTTGGAATCGGACCGCACGACTTTTGATGAGACATTACGGAAAAAAAGTTCGACTACTAGACGGATCGGATTTCTTCCTCTTTCCTAAGCCTGAAATGCTCGCGAGAGCTAAAGTGAGAGAGCTGCAGGCGAAGACATCGATGGGCTATAGAGCGCGGTCGGTTCTAGAAACCTCTCGTCTGATCGCCAAGGGTG
>DASQZS010000055.1:0-6863 GCA_035638535.1 Candidatus Acidiferrum sp. | reverse complement strand
GTGCCGGATCCTAGAGAAAAATCATATGCCTGCCCAAGTAAAGCGGCCTCAATGGCACCGACAGTTGCAAGTAAATCTTGCCGATTTACTCCGCCCATATGTCCAACCCTAAAGGTTGTACCCTTGAGTGGTCCGAGTCCGCCGGCAATCTCGATGCCGAATTTATCATTCATGGTTTTGCGGAATTCTACGTCTTGCACTTTATCAGGGTAGTAAGTTACGGTGAGAGTATTAGCGGCATACTTCTCTTCGCATAGAAGTCGCAGGCCAATCCCGCGCATGGCTGCCCTAAATGCCGCAGCAGTCTGTGCGTGACGTAGGAAACGCTGTTGAAGTCCCTCTCGCAAGATCTGTTTACAGCTCTGGTTCAAGCCGTAGATCATATTAATCGGGTGAGTGGCGAAATACTTTGTAGGATCTTCAATAATCGGTGTCCATCGTTTCAAATCACCGTAATAGGTTCCCATCCGACTCTTGCGTTTCTCTCTTGCTGAAATTGCGTCCGATCCGAATGCCGCAATCATTAGTCCCGGTGGAACAGCCAGAGCTTTTTGAGATCCGGTGAAACACACATCGATCCCCCATGCATCCATATCGAGCTCGATTCCACCCAACGAGCAAACGGCATCCACCAAGAATAACACATTCTTACCCTTAGCCACACGACCGAGTTCCTTGACAGGATTTGCAGCGCCAGTAGAAGTGTCCACGTGGACCACTAGCAAAGCTTTGTAATCTTTTGAGGATAGTTTCTTTTCAACCGCAACGGGGTCAGCAACAGAGCCCCAATTCAGCGATATTTTGTCCACATTTGCACCCAAAATGGAAGCAATCTCAGCTAATCTGTCGCCGAAGTATCCTCCAGATATAGCTAGCACCTCATCTCCAGGTTCAATAATATTTGAAAGCGCAACTTCGGCACCTAAAGTTCCCGAGCCGGCTAACGGTAAAACTAATCCTGCGGTCTTGAAGATACTACGCAAATCTTCCACAGTTTCCTTCAGTAAAGCCGCGAACGTTGGGCTAACATGTGATAGGGTTGGACGTGCCAAGGATCGCAGTACAGCTGGATCAACATTAGTCGGACCGGGAATCATCAACAAGTTGCGCTCACTCAATTTTATGATCTCTCCAGGTCAGAAAAGTGATAACTAACGTAAAAGAACTATCCAAGTCGAACAGTGAAGTTGTTAAAACTCGCTCCACACTAGAAATACTGACCACTAATATGCCACCTAACGCTGAACTTCAAGATCGTATCTCCCAATTTCGAAGAGAATTAGAATTGTTGGGAGGACGATGCCATCTAGCTTCCGGACCGGTCGAACTGGCGAATATAATCCTTGAAATTGTCCTCAACGCAAACTGCAAACTAGCAATAATCGAATCGTACATCGACAATAACAGCGAAATCCTTTCGACATTAACCAAACATGGAATCAACGCGATAGGCATCAAAGATCCGCAAGCGCACACACTTGAATTATTAAGCAAGGCAGATGTGGGAATCACCCATGCTGATATGGCGGTCTCGCAGACTGCAACCGTAATCATCAAGACCGCTAGAGACGAAGATAGACTCACTAGTTGCCTACCTCGCGTTCATATTGCTATAGTGAGCATTACGAGATTGGTTGAGAAGCTCACAGATCTAACGCAATATTTGGAGACGAATTTTCAACCCAATGAACCATGTGTGATCTCTTTCATATCTGGACCAAGCAGAACATCCGACATAGAGATGAAGCAAGTGTTAGGAGTACATGGGCCACACGAAGTTCACGTAATCCTACTTGAGTAATGAGACCATGACGGAATTAAAAGATAAGATTCTCGAGGGTATCGAAAATACAACTCAACGCGGAGCACTTGGAGCTGCCATGCGCCGCGGTCGAGAAGGCAGGGCCACGGCACTTCAGATCCTTGATCAACCCGATAAGCTCCGAGAGAGAGTACGGAGGACCAAAGAAGGAGCAATAGCGGATCTGGACGAATTACTCGAAGAGTTCACCGTGAACGCTACAAAACGAGGTGCCACCATCTTCCTCGCAAAGGACGGCTCAGCAGCGATAAACTACATAGCGGAAATAGCGAGAGTCAACAATGCCAAACTCATAACGAAATCGAAGTCTCTTACTAGTGAAGAAATTGAAATGAACCATCCGTTGGAAGCAATGGGTTATGAAGTGGTCGAGACAGATCTAGGCGAAAGAATAATCCAGATTGCTAAAGAGAAACCCATCCATCTAGTATTCCCAGCGGCACACAAGACCGTGGAGCAAATCGCCGATCTATTCTCCATAGGCCAATCGAAGATACAACCAGATCATCCTACCATAATGAAATTTGTACGTGAAAACCTTCGCAACATCTTCCTCTCAGCTGACATCGGAGTCACGGGTGCTAACGTTGCGATAGCGGAAACAGGAACAATCGTAATAGAAACAAACGAAGGTAACGCTCGATTGGTCTCATCAATACCGAAAATTCAGGTAGTCATCATGGGCATGGAGAAAATAGTGCCGTCAGTCGAGAACGCAATCGATATGATCAAAGCCCATCCAACTAGCGCAACAGGTCAACAACTGACCACATACATCTCATTCATCTCAGGAAGGTCACCGCTCAACGACCAGCAGGGGAGAAAACTTTACATCATAATTCTCGACAACGGCCGCACTAAAATACGAAGCGACCTCGACATTCGAGAAGCACTTTACTGCATACGTTGCGGCGCGTGCATGAATATATGCCCCACCTACGAAGTCGTCGGAGGTCACGTATTCGGCTACATATACCCCGGCCCAATCGGTATACCATGGACGGCAGGAGTTCACGGATTAGAGAACACAGACTTTGCAGCGTTATGCATCTCATGTGGCCTATGCCACGAAATGTGCCCTGCCGACATAGGCATACCATACTTAATCGCGAAGGTGAAGGAACAACAAAACCTGAAACGTGGCCAAAGTTTTGTGAACAAAATAATGATCAGGTCTGATGAGTTCGCTAAGATTGCTTCGACCGTCGCACCGATTTCAAATTGGATTCTCAGACTACCAAGTTTCAGATACTTATTAGAAAAAACATTAGGCATCGATCGCAGACGTCATCTTCCGAAATTTTCACGGGACACATTCGATGAATGGTGGAGCACACATATCCCAATGGTAGAAGAATCACAAAGAAAGGTTGCCTATTTTGTGGACGTTTACGCGAATTATAATCGGCCCGACATAGGTATTGGAGCGGTCACTTTGCTTGAGAAGTGCGGAGTTGAAGTGGTTGTTCCAGAGCAGAAGACTAGTGGTATGCCATACTTCTCTTACGGGGAATTAGAGAAAGCTCGTGCCGTCGCTAGCTATAACGTCGAACACATGCTCCCATTCGTACGTAAGGGCTACTGTGTCGTTGCCACTGAACCTACCGCTACGTATTGTTTCAAGGAGCTTTACCCAAGACTACTGATGAACGACGAAAGTCGGCTTGTTGCTCAACACACCAATGAGTATCTCGACTTCTTGACCGCAATTGAGCCGTTCAAGGCTTCCATCAAGAAGGTATTTTCAGGAAAGGCTGGCTTCCATATTTCCTGCCATCAAAGAGCATTGGGTAAAGGCCAGGCTACTGTTGACCTGTTGCGCCTGACAGGTATAGCTGTGAAGGTGATAGAGACTGGTACGTGTTGTGGGATGGGTGGGACCTTCGGGCTGAAGGCGGGTGTGTTAGGTTACGGACTTTCTTGCGAGGTAGGTTTACCGCTCTTCGAGCTGTTCAAGAAAGGGGAGGTTGACTTCGGTTTGACAGAGAGCAGCGTTTGTACAATGCAATTGGAACAAGGAACAAATCTACGTTTCGACCACCCGGTAGCCTTGCTAACCGCTGCCCTAGATGGGCGAAGTGAATATCTTGATCATCTTAGAACGAAAGATGAACGTCCAGCAAACTGACGTGAACTATTAATCGAATCCGAGAATAGGGTGAGGTTTGTATTTGGATTCTAGGCGTTCCATGTCGTCAGAGCTGAGCTTTACTTCGAGCGCGCTCACAGCTTCTTCGATATGTTCAACTTTTGTTGGGCCGATGATAGGTGAAGTAACTCCCTTATGGAGCAACCATGCAAGAGCGATTTGAGCCATCGAGATTCCTTTCTCCTTCGCCAACTCTCCTACAACCTCTAGAACATCGAAATCTTCCTGTCTAAAGTAGCGGTCTGAGAGATAATGATCGCTCTTATAGCGTACGGAACTCGGAGTTCCTCCTCGTTTGTACTTTCCGGCAAGGAATCCTCTCGCGAGCGGACTCCAAGGGATAACCCCGATTCCTTCCGCTTGACATAATGGTATCATTTCACGTTCTTCTTCGCGGTACACAAGATTGTAGTGGTTCTGCATGCTGATGAATTTCTCTAGGCCCAATCGTTCGCTTGTATAAAGCGCACTAAGAAATTGCCAAGTATGCATGGTTGACGCGCCAATATAACGTGTCAATCCTTGATGAACTAAATCATCTAGGGTTCTCAGAGTCTCCTCTATTGGCGTTTCAGGGTCCCAACGATGGATCTGGTAAAGATCTACATGAGACATGTTGAGCCGTTTCAAAGAAGCATGGATCTGTTGAAAGACGTGCCGTCTTGAAAGGCCGCCATCGTTTGGTTTTTCACTCATTTTATTATACACTTTTGTTGCGACGACCATATCATCTCTATAATTTTTCAAACATTCGCCGATAATCTCCTCGGATCGACCGAGCGAGTACACGTTCGCTGTGTCGAAGAAATTTATGCCAAGATCGATAGCTCTCTTGACTATGACTTTGGCTTGCTCGAGTTCAAGCTTCCAAGGGGCATCGTTTCCGAAAGACATGCAGCCGATGCAAATCCTGGACACTTTGACTCCTGCCGACCCCAGATTCACGTACTCCATTACTCCAAACCCGTCAATTGTGATTATTCGACTCATTCATGAAGGTTTAACAGAGATCCACGCATAAGTAGGCGAAAGTGAAGAAGGCCAATCAGCAAGTGATCTGTTGACCCGAAAACTATACTGGGAAAAGCCTTACGAACAAGAATTCGACGCGAGAGTAGAGAGGATCGAAGATCAGAAAGTTGTGTTAAATCAAACATTATTCTTTCCTCGCGGAGGTGGCGTCGCTTGCGATACGGGAAAGTTGGGTAGAGTAACGGTAGCGGAAACAACTAAGGAAAGCGGAGAGATTTTTCATATTTTAGCCTCAACGCCTACCTTCAAAGTCGGCGACACCGTACACGGACAAATCGAATGGGACCGAAGATACAAACTGATGCGCATGCACACCGCGGGTCATCTCTTAAGCTCAATATTCTTCTCAAAAGCAAACTGCCGCATCACCGGCAACCAGATCGAGCAAGAAAAGTCCAGAATGGACTTCAATCTCGATCCGTTCGATCGTTCCCTAATAGAGGGCTTCGTTAACGAAGCAAACCGGTTAATCAACCAAGATGCGCAAGTTAAGACATATTTCATGGCACGCGAGGAAGTGCTGCGAATGCCGGAATTCGTGAAACTTGCAGAGGCAGCCCCACCGAGCGAACCACAACTCCGAATAGTCGAGATCACGGGCATCGACAAGCAAGCTGACGGAGGTCAACACGTGGCTCAATTGAAGGAAGTTGGACAGATTCACTTACTGAAACTAGAAAACAAAGGGAAGAGCAATCGTCGACTATACTATGACCTATCATGAAATGAAGAAAAGTTGATCGGAAGAAATTGAATTCAAAATTCTCAATACCAAAGTCTGAATATGCGCAGAGGGTCAGAATAGTACGCGAGCAATTGCGCGACGCCGGTTTCGATGGGCTTCTTGCAATTTCAGGATATGCTGAACGAGATGGAAACGTAACCTATCTCTGCGGCCACAAGAACGCGTTCCCGTATAGCGCCAGGAGCGAGACCATTTCAGGGCTAGGCTACAGCGCATTCCTTTTGCCAGTTGATGCAGAAACTACGCTAATCGCCCCATTGGGCTACCAAACCGACGCAGTAACGGGCGTAGATCGAACCCAGACAGGCACGAATCTGACAAAGGGCATAATCACGGCGTTGACGGAATCGCGACTCGATCACGCTAGGCTCGCCATCGCCGGAAGCGATATTCTTCCAGCAGTCTACTTGGATGAAATTAGACGCAGTTGCCCGCAAACTTCCGTTCATTATCGCGATGAACTCATCTCTGAGCGCAGAATGATCAAAAGCGAGAATGAACTCCAAATAATCAGACATGCTTCTAAGATCGCAGACAAAGCTTTGCAGACTGCTCTCGAAGCCATCAAACCTGGAATGACTGAAAGCGATGTTGGAAGCATAGCAAGAATGAAAGCAATGGAAATTGGCGCAGACTACGTAGTCAGAGATCGTGTACAGTCAGGTCCTGAAATGGGAAGGCTCAGATGGCCGTTCGCGTCCCAAAAGAAAATTCGGAAAGGCGAGCTGATCTCCATCGACTTTGTTGGTTGGGTAAACGGTTACGGTTTCGACATTCTGCGCGTAGGTTCGGCGAATCGCCCAACTAAGCAGCAACGAACAATAATTGAAGCCGCAGGCGAAGCGACGTCAACCATGTGTGACACACTCAGAAATGGAAGTACGGTTGAAAACACAATTTCCACAGTTAATAAACTGGAAAGGCGCGGGTTGAAAGTTGCGCCGTTCGGGCATGCGATCGGACTGGAAATAGTGGAAACTCCTTACCTGTTACCGGGTGGTACTGGAATCGTGCAGAAAAATATGGTATTCTGTGTCGAACCAGACGTTAAGTCAGGTAAGTATTCGGTCTCGGTGGAAAACGAAGTGATTGTTACGAATAGCAAACCTGAGATT
>DASQZS010000054.1:0-3875 GCA_035638535.1 Candidatus Acidiferrum sp. | reverse complement strand
AGGGCTAGATACGCTTCAAGTTGCTCTTCGTTGTCTGCGACGCGCATCGAAGAACCGGATAAAACATAGCTAGGCCTTACTAGAACTGGATATCCGAATAATTTTGCGAAATTTTTACACGCCGCTACGGAGGTTGCCTTTCTCCACTGAGGTTGAGGAATTTCCAGCTTGTCGAGCAGGGTGCTGAATTTTGCTCTGTCTTCTGCCCGGTCTATTGTTCGACTTGATGAGCCTAATAGTGGTACGTTTTGCTTCGCCAACTTTGGAGCGAGATTGTTAGCAACTTGGCCTCCAACGCTCACGATAACTCCTTGAGGCATCTCTTTGTCGTAAATGTCCATTATTCGTTCAAGCGTTAGTTCTTCGAAGTAGAGTTTGTCGCAGCTGTCGTAGTCCGTCGAGACCGTTTCCGGATTACAGTTAACCAATATTGTTTCTTCGATACCGTTCTCTTTCAGCGCCATTACAGTATTTACTGCGCTCCAGTCGAATTCTACACTGGATCCTATGCGGAAGACGCCTGATCCGAGAACAATAACTTTCTTGCGTAATTGGAATTCGATTTCATCATCGTCTCCACCATATGTCACATAGAGGTAGTTAGTTCTGGCAGGCCATTCGGCTGCGAGGGTGTCAATCTGTTTTACGACTGGCGTAATACGATTCTTGATACGATATTCTCTGATCGCAAATTCATCAGTGTTCAAGCATAGTGAGATTTGTTTATCCGAGAATCCCAGGCGTTTGGAATGTCGAATTAAGTCTCCTGTGATCGCGTCGTCTAATTTGATTGTTCGGAGTGCACGCTCAGTTTCAATCACGTTTAGTAATTTATTGGTAAACCACTGATCGATTCCTGTTAATTGATTGACTTCATCAACGGTTATTCCCTTCTCGAGACCTTTTATGATGAAGAAGAGTCGTTCTGGGGTTGGATGTTCTAGGTGATCTCTTATCTGATGTTCAGTGTATTCTTGTTCTTGAGAATTGCAGACTAACCCCAACTTTCCAGTATCCAGCATTCGTACTGCTTTCTGGAATGCTTCTTCGAAGCAGCGACCAATGGACATTACTTCGCCGACTGATTTCATCTGTGGCCCTATGTGAGGATCAATATTCCTAAACTTGCCAAGATCCCATCGTGGAATCTTAACTACACAATAATCTAGAGCTGGCTCGAAACATGCTGTGGTGACGTTTGTGATCCGGTTCCATAGTTCAGGTAATGTATAGCCAAGGGCCAGCTTGGCTGCAATGTATGCGAGTGGATATCCCGTTGCTTTGCTTGCGAGGGCTGAGCTTCGAGACATTCTAGCGTTAACTTCAATCGCTCGAATTTCTTCGCTCTGGGGATCCAGTGCCCATTGAATATTACATTCTCCTACGACGCCGAGGTCTCTTATGGCATTGATTGACGCTAGTCGAAGTTTGTGGTATTCACGATTCGTCAAAGTCTGGGACGGGGCTACAACGATCGAGTCGCCCGTGTGGATACCCATAGGATCGAAGTTTTCCATATTGCATACTGTGATGCAATTGTCTGCCGCATCCCTGACGACTTCGTACTCAATCTCTTTCCAGTGGTGTAAGTATTCTTCAACCAGCACCTGGCGTATGACGCTCTGCGCTAGCGCCGGTTCGGCTGATCGTTGCATTTGTTCCGTATTCCATACGATTGCGGAACCTTTTCCGCCAAGAGCGAATGCAACGCGAATTATAACAGGGTAACCGATTTTTTCAGCGGCCTTGACGCATTCATTAACAGTTTTGGCTGAGACACTTTTTGGAACCGGGGTGTGAGAACGCTTCATTGCCCGCTTGAATAGTTCTCTATCTTCCGTTTCTTCGATCGTTCGGATCGGTGTGCCAAGTACTTTAACGCCATATTTGTCTAAGATACCTTTCTCTGCAAGCTCTACGCCACAATTAAGGGCGGTCTGTCCTCCGAAACTAAGTAGGATGCTGTCGGGTTTCTCTTTAATGATTACTCGTTCGACATATTCCGGCGTAACTGGAAGTAAGTAGGTTTTTACTCCAGGTTTCGGATCGGTTTGAATGGTTGCGATGTTTGGATTAACAAGTACGATTTCGATTTGTTCTTCGCTAAGGGCCTTCAGGCATTGGGAGCCGCTGTAATCGAATTCGGCAGCCTCTCCTATCTTGACTGCTCCGCTACCGAGAACTAGCGTTTTACGAATCCATTCATGTCGCGGCATTTCTTGTCACCTTCTTAACGAAGAAATCAAAAAGGAATTCAGTATCTCTGGGGCCTGGTGATGCCTCGGGATGCCATTGAACACCCCAGCAGAGTTTTTTCGGATGCCTGATGCCTTCAATCGATTTATCGTTAGCGTTAACGAACCACACGTCAAGGCCTGCGTTTTCCAGTGCAGTCTTCTCGATTGCGTATCCATGGTTTTGGGTTGTGATGTAGCACCTGCCGGTTTCGACGTTGATGACTGGTTGATTCTGCGATCTATGTCCGTACTTCATTTTGTAAGTGTCAGCGCCCTGTGCTAAGGCGATTAGTTGATTTCCGAGGCAAATTCCTAGGATAGGAATCTTAGCTTCAATTAACTCAGCGATAACAGCAATCGTGCGTTTGCAGAGTTTCGGGTCTCCGGGTCCATTACTTACTACTACGCCTCTTGGATTGACTTTCATTACGTCATCGACGGTAACATCATAAGGCATCCGGAGTACGGTCATATTTCTTTCAAGCAAATTCCTTATAATGCCATACTTCACGCCGCAGTCGATCACCGCTACGCGATTCTTTCTTCCCTCACCATAGGTAGCTGTCTTACGGACTGAAACTTCTCCAACCAGATCTCTCTTGTTAGGGTCCTCGAAATCTTTTCTTGAACCGTTTTTCGAATTGTCAATTCGAATTGCACCGAGCATTACTCCTCGCTCACGAAGTACTCTCGCGAGTCTGCGTGTGTCAACTCCATAAATCCCCGGAATGTTTTCTTCTATAAGCCATTCATTCAGACTGCGAGCGCTTTGGTAGTGATTAGGAGCCTCGCATGCTTCATGGACTATAAGCCCCCTTACTTGTATGTGATCGGATTCGAAGAAGATAGGCACTCTTTCTTGTTTTGCGTCATAACTCGGGACGCCGTAATTGCCGACCATCGGATACGTTAGGCAGAGAATTTGCCCACGGTATGATGGGTCGGTCAGTGCTTCGGGGTAACCTACCATTGAAGTTGAGAAGACAACTTCCCCATCGGTCCACTCCGTAGCGCCGAATGAATAACCTTTGAAGACGGTGCCATCCTCAAGAATTAGAGAACAAGGTATTCGATCCTTGATTCGTTTGAGGGTCTGTTGGGCCATCTTGTGTTCTAAGCTTTGAAGCAGCTTTCATCAATCCTCCCGTGCGCACTCGGGAGGCATCTAGAACCCTCTTCGAGAATGAACATCCGAATATTTGATGATTGCGTACAACCGAGCTCCGCGACCTTGCGATGATTGGATGGGTTCAATTTATAGATCGCACTAAAGAAGTGCCGCTAAAATGTTTGAGAACTTTGATTACAGCAATCATCTTCGGGCTACTGTCTGCCGTTCTCTGGGGCACCTCTGACTTTCTGTCGCGAGAGACGTCAAAGTCAATCGGGTATTATCTTACGACGTGGTACGTTCAATTAATCGGGTTTATCGTACCGATTTCGATCGCTCTGCTCTATCAGGAACAGATCCCAACTTTCGATTTACCGTTAATTTCGTTGAATTTATTGTTAGGAATCTTCGTTTTTCTAAGTTTCATCTTCTTGTACAGGGGCCTGAGTGAAGGTACAATGTCTATTGTAGCCCCTGTTACAAGCGGTTCAGCTCCGGCGTTTGCAGTAATCTTGTTCGTCATCGTC
>DASQZS010000053.1:0-12224 GCA_035638535.1 Candidatus Acidiferrum sp. | reverse complement strand
GGTCTCTAAGCATCGATTTGGCTGTTTGGCTCCCTAAATGAATGTTGGCAGTTTCAAATCCCATGGCCTGTAGTAGATGCTTCTCATCTCTCTTCTTTGGTAACATTGTGAGGTCGATCCTCGTGCAGAGAGGCGCCAGTCTGCGCACAATCCAACGGCCGCGGACTTTTAGGAATGGATCGGGCGCACGTTTCGCGTATGTGATTATATTTTCATAAAAAATATGTTCGTACCCTTCGCCGTCATTAGCCCATAGACATGCCGACGAGATCACCGGTTTTGTTTCACGCGCTATTTTTCCTCCATCCCAATCTGCAATAGCCATAAAACGTTCCCGGCCCAAACTACCGAGGCCGGAAACGCGATGTGCCAACTTGTAGGCTAAGTCCGGTTCGGGAAGTGACTTCTCAAGTGCTCTCTTAGCACCCTTGGGAATATTAGCACGGATCGTCACCAGAGCATTCACTTTAGCCCAGAAATGGGTCGGATCTCGTAATTCTCCAGTCGCCGCGTCGCGAAGCCAGTCGTGATTCTCTTCAAGAACGAACGGTTCTCCTCCGGTCCGTAGGCCTTTAACGTAACCTGTAAGAATCGATTCACACGCATCCTCAAATTTGATCGCCAGGTTTTTTGTTGGCACTGCCAAGTTAGCGCTAACAGCTAAACGTACCAGATCATTTGTGTAAGCCAAGGGGTAGGATTCATCGAAATCATTCACTCCCCATATCAAACGACCTTCGATATCACGCCAGGTTCCAAAGTTTTCGACATGTAAATCACCTACTGCCAAAACTTCAGGAGCTCGTGATAAGTCAGGAAGCGTATCAGCCCAGACCTGCATCCATCGATAAAATGTTCCTCGCAGAAAAAGAAAAGGGTCTTTCGCCATCAATCTATGTTTCAGATCAAGATCAGACTTGATCAAGCTTGTGCGTTTGGCGAGCCAGGATTCGTATTTCTTAGTCGCTTTACTTATGTTCATTGCAGAAATCAGCTATCAAGCAGCTGATATTAGTTTAGTTCCCCTGCGTGATATGCGCTCCTATCGTTTGCAGATTTTTCAAAACGGAGTTTATGTTGCTTAGAAGGGGATTCAAGATTTTGTTATCGAAGCTCAAGTAAGCGTGCGTAGAACGATGTCCCTGATTCAGGTGGGTCTACTCTGAAGATGTCTGAGATTGTTGCAGCTATGTCCGCTAATGTCAGACGTACTCCAAGTGATGTGTGTCTAAGTTTTTTCCCATAAACTAGGAGCGGTACTAATTCTCTGGTTTGTTTGCTGCTGCCATCCGTGGGATCATTTCCATGGTCGGATGTGATTATTAGGATATCATCGTCGGTCAATTTGTTGATAAGTTGGGGCAATTGTTGGTCGATTCCGTTTAGGGCCGCACTGAATTTCTGAGGATTTTCTTCATGACCTGCCAGATCGGTGTTTTGAATATTCGCGGCTATCAGACCTGGTTTCGCTGCGTTGAGTGACTCGATTAAGTTGGAGAATACTTTGTTCATTGATGTCTCTGGTAGATATGCAGCGTTGTCGCATCGAATTATTTCCGCAACTTTGCCAATCAAGGTAACCTGGTAGCCGTTTCTGGTCAGTATGGTTGGGATTTGTTTTTCAACGTCTAATTGGTAGCCTAGATTTTTTGCTTGGTAATCTTTGTTGTAGACTCCTAGCGCTGGTGAGTTCACACCTGTCTGTCCAGAGTGTGTTTCCACGTGCTGGAGGATGGAGTCGATACTGTATCCTGTTGATCCTAGGACGATTACGCGAATTACCTTAACGACCTCTCTCACAATCTGACCTATAGCCAGGGCGTCTTGGAAGGAGATGGCGTCTAAGGGGGCTGTTACGTTGATTATTCTCCCCGGGTCGCTTTCAAGATTGTCCCCTATCACGACTCGATCGTCCACGAGAAGCAATGGTTTTCCTACGAACGGGTGAGTAACTCTATGTCCTTTCTTCGTGATGACAGTTTCGAGTTCACCAATCGTGCTTAGCAACTGCTTGATTGGTTCTTTGGGCAGTGTTCCCATGATCTCTTGATGGCCGAGATAGGTGTCGGCTCCGGAATGTTTGAGCAGACATGTTCCATAGCTGCCGAGAGGCTTTTTCACTGGAGAGAGGCCTTTTACGTTTCGAGCAATGTTTCCCAGTCCCAAAGATTCCATCGTGGGCAACGTCAGACCTCCCACTTTTTCAGCTACGTGTTTTGCTGTGTTGGCTCCAATGTCTTGGGGTCTCCCAAGGGATACATCAGGCATTTCTCCGATACCAAATCCATCTATAACTACAATCACAGCCTGACCTTTTTTCACGACAAACACACAAGCTGTTTTGTTTGCAAATGATTACTGGAATTAAGAAGATGTGGATTTCATTCTTTGAACTCGCACAGAGAGTTGGTTAGGTAAGACTCATGGCCAAAGTCTTACGTGAAGATCATCTTTTGATTTTCAACTTGTGGAAATATTGCCTAAATATTTCACATTTTAAGTAGAAATGTCTTAAATTTGCCCGTTCTTAATTATTTCGACTAGTAACGATTCGTGGCGGCATTTTGGAAGCGATTTTGCGGCTCGCTTAACTATTCTGAATGTATGGGACTTTTTGCCCATTAACGGTAGTACTAGTGAAGTTTTGACGGGGTTTTTTGTGGGCGTAGGCAGCTTGTTGTTCGGCTGAGTGCCTTATGCAACTAGAACCCGGTGTTGCCGTCTTCTTTTCTCTGAGCGATGTTTCCCCAGCGCCGTTTTATGTTCTCCAGTAATTCGGGATCGTTCATTATTTTCTCGAGCAGTTTGATCTCCTCTTGCGAAACCTCAGGTGAGGGTGTTGTGAATGATCGCTCTTTGTCTAATCCAATTAATTTGTAGAATTCCTGTCGTTTTCGAAGGAAGTCGTCCGCTTCAGCGAACGTCGGAAAGGTCCATGATCTAATTTCCTGCGATGAGGTGCGGTCGTATTCGAGAACGTTCCATCCTACCAAGTTAGCGGTTCATCTCGGTTCCTATCGGGATTTCAGGCGTGAAGTCTCATTTCTTTTTGGTATGAAAGATCCAACATTCTCAGGTGAGCATTCAGACCTAATCGTTCTTCCTCTGTTACAGCGAATCTTCGGATCGCTTCCTCTCTCCTCATCCTAAATTCTCTCACATATGCGTGACAAATGAAATTTACAGTCGCGGCTTAAATCCATAACTCGATGATCGACACATCCAAGATGGTCAACTTCTAAATCATCAGTCAAGAATTTCGCTTTGAATGATGTTCAGATCGAGAGAAAATCTGATGCAATGCTCAAACCTGATTTAAGTTCTCAGCTCCAGGAAGAAATCCTACTTATCGGCACAACCGATTCATTTAGTTCTGCGCTGATCTTCAGTAATGACAACAGAAACGAATCCCAATATGTGATCAGCGCGCCGTAATACCTAAGATAGCTAACTACCCTGATAGAAACTGGTAGGACTCTACTTTTTCCTTGCTGACATTCAAGACAACGCTTTTCAGAGTCCCCTCGGTGTATTCGCTTCCGGGATTGAAGCAAAGTGTTCTCCCAATTTTGTCTACTCCACGTGCTTCGTGGATGTGTCCATGCAAGCCCGCCAGAGGTTGGAATGTTTCGATAGCTTTACGGACCGCGGCGCTTCCACCTGGGGTTTCTTGTCCAATTAGGGCTCTTGGCGGATCGAACGAAGTGTCGAGCTTGGTGCACACATCAATCGTGCTTTCTTTTGGGGGAGCGTGCAGGTTGAAGATTGCTGACTTAAGATCCGTGACTTTCTCAGCAAGCTTTTCTATCCTAACGTACAGCTCTTCTTCTGGAATGTCGCGCGGGCACTTCCACGGCGTAATGTTCGTGTATCCAGTTGAAATCATCTCGTGCTCTCCTTCGAGCGTCACAACACGAGACTCTGCAAAAATCATGGTTTCGCTGGCCCTGAGCACATCATCGAGTTCTAAGCGATCATCGTTTCCTCCTGTGAAATATACGTTAATTCCAGTCCCCTCTAACCGAGGCTTGGCGAGGTGCATCCATTCTTCTAGTCTCTTAGCTGCCAAGAGATTGAAGGTGTCGCTAGCGAATTGAGGATCATTCGCAAATCTTTGGATTTCGTCTTTCGACGCCACAAATGCGTAATAACCAGTGTCCTGAATCTGGACCATTATCTCATTTAAGCTGACGTCGGAGTCGAGTTGATAACTGCGTCCCATGAATTCTGTATGATATGTTCCATTTTCTTGTTTCTCGATAGCAACGATCAATTTGCCTGTCAGATCGCCGCCTAAAATGCCTACATTCGCTTTGTAGAGCTTTATAGCTTTCAGAAACTTGAGAAAAGCTTTCGTGGAACCGTGAAGATCGGTAGCGAAGAGTATTCTGACAAGCGCCATTGCACTTCACTTTTTCTTTATTGAAAAAAGAAGGGGGAATGGGAAAGTGGAAGTTGGGTTAGCTTTCTAACCCAACGGGCACTCGATTATTTCGTCGACTGGGTACTTGGTGAGGATTTCGTGACCTGTGTCGGTAACACGAATCATTTCCTCAATTCTCACTCCGCCGTCCTTGACAGTCCCGTCCTGAGTTTCCATTGCAAAGCACATGTTCTCCTTGAGAGTATAGGGGAACTTTGGTGACCAGATCCTTGTGACTGAAGGTGGTTCGTACAGTGAAAGGCCTATCCCGTGGCCCCACTGGTTAGCAATTGCTTCCCATTCTGATTTGTAGCCGAAGTCTTGTGCGGTTGGCCATTTCTCACACAACTCTTTGGTTGTCACACCAGGTCGAACGGCATTGATTGCAGCATAGAGCCAGTCGTAGGTTCGCTTGTAGAACTGCTTGAATATGGGTGCAGGTCGTCCGCAGGAGAATGTGCGGTAATAGTCTGCGATGTAACCGTTGTAAGCGTTTCCTCCGTTGTCGAAAGTAACCACATCGCCAGGTCGAATGATCCTATCGGTATGGTACTTGAAGTTCGGCCATCCATAGATTCCGGAGCAGACGGTGAATCCGATAATATCGTCCAGTCCGTACTCCCAGCCAAGCTTCGATCCGACGCCAACAAGGTCGCGCTCTCTTACGCCCGGTCTAATCGTTCGCTGCACTTCGTTGAATATTGCTTCCGAGATTGATGCAGCAATTCTGAGGCATTCGATTTCGTCTTGTGTCTTGATAACTCTCGCGTCAACCATCGCTGGCTGACCCTCTACAATGTCAAGTCCGACGTTCTTCAATGCTTTTACTGCGGCAGCCTCACCTACGTCAATTCCGATTGTCTCCTTCTTGTATCCACGTGCCGTCAGTTCTTTCTTGAGATCTTCCGCCCACTCTTTGGCAGCCCATTCAGTTACATCTGGGAGCCCACTACCACGAATCCATACAAATGCCGATTTCACGTTGCCCTTCAACCAGGGGCAATCCCGTGCTGTGGTAATTTTGATGTCTCCATGCTCATAGAGTAGTGGATCGTTGCCTTCAACTAGTAGGCAATACCTCCACCCTGGAACCCGGATCATCCACGGTGGGGTCGCAGTGCCCGTCAAGTAGCGGGTATTCGTAGGGTCCATAGTAATTATTGCTGTTAGTCCTCGCTCCTTCATTGCCTTTCGTGCCTTCTGAAGTCTCTCAGTCCGCATTCTCTCAACATTTACTCCTTCGCGCCAATCGTACGCAAATTGTCCCCAAGTCATGAATTTTCACTAAGGAATCAACGATAACCGGCGATATAAGTTGGTGTAAGTCGGATGACTCACAATACAGTGTTAAGATATCCATTTTGATGTGAAGCAACAACTGGAGACATCTAAGCACATGTCAGACCTCACACCGACCTCGCTGCTCGAAAAAATGGTTGCCATAAGAACAGTCAATCCACCTGGTGAAAATTATCGGACCTTTCAAAGATTCATTAGAAGGACACTGAGACAGTTCAACATTAGATCTCGGACATTTGAGTTCGTTGACGGTAAACCGAATCTGCTTGCGTGCATAGGCAAAGGTAGACCACGCCTCCTCCTCTCAAGCCACATTGATGTTGTAACTCCGGGAGAAGGGTGGAAGACCAACCCGTTCGTACTCTCAAAGAACGAGGCAACTCTTACAGGTAGAGGAGTGGTAGATGCCAAGGGTTCATTGGCTGCAATGCTAACGGCGACATTAGCCTACGCTAACCGCGCGAATGAAATGAAAGGGACATTAATGTTCGCGCCGACTACTGATGAGGAAACGGGTGGATTCACAGGACTTGGAGCTCTAGCGAAGCATGGCCTAGCACCAGATTGCGGAGTGATAGGTGAACCAACAGACTTGGGAATCGCAATTTGTCAAAAGGGAGTTTGTTGGTACGAAGTGACTATAGAAGGTAAAGCAGCTCATGGTGCTACGCCTCAGTTCGGAATCAATGCCATCGAACAGGCATGTAAGCTAGTAACTAGACTCCAGTTTATCAAACCACGGCTTAATCACAGATTACTTGGGCGACCGACCAGAAATATTGGCATAATACACGGTGGAACTGTACCCAATACCGTGCCAGACAGATGCACGATCAGCATAGATAGAAGACTTCTTCCTGGTGAAACTCCGCAGGACGCGAAAGAAGAGGTTGAGAAGGAACTTAGGCAACTGAAAAATAGACTACCCAAATTGCAGTATCATGTTCGAGAGATACTGACCGCCGTTCCATTCGAGCTCTCTCCGAACCTGCGATTCATTAACCAAGTCGCGAGCGCAGTTCATTTAATCACTCGAAGAAAGCCGCCTTTGAAAGGCATCTATGGGTTCACTGATGCTCGGCATCTCAGCCCGTCTTCGAAAAGACCGATTGTGATACTTGGTCCCGGAAGCATTTCCCAAGCACATGTGCCTAACGAACATATGCACGAGAACCAACTTATTCAAGCAGTCCGCATTTACGAAAAGATAATTGATGAAGTACTAATCAAGGGGAAGCATTGATCATTTGATAGCAGAACAGGACAGGCAAGAAATGAAAAACTCTAAGTTCCACTCAGGATCCACGCACAATTCGAGGTTATGACAATGTCGTTGGAAGAGAACAAAGCGGTTGTTCGTAGGATAATATACGAATTCGTAAACACAGGTAACACTGCTGTCGCAGATGAGACCTTCTCCGACGACCTAATTGATCATCGTCCTGGTCAAACTGATGGAGGACGCGAAGACGCTAAAAGGTTCATAGTGGGGCTTCGACAGGCGTTCCCAGACCTCGAATTCAAGATCGAACATCTATTTGGCGAGGGAGACAAGGTAGTGGTGCATGTCGTAGGTCCCGGAACCCATAAAGGAGAATTCATGGGCATTTCGGCGACTGGAAAGAAAGTGATCCTCAGAGGCACTACAATCCTTCGTCTCGCTAATGGAAAGGTCGTGGAACGATGGAACATAACGGACCTATTCGGCGTGCTAGCGCAGCTTGGAGCAAAACCGACTTTATAGAAACCACAAACATTTACCACCGAATAATTACAGGAGTGCTCATTAAAGGAACCTCGGACATCAAAGTCAACACTTTAGTTGCGTCCCAGACCGAAATCAGCATGGCGTAATGATTAAGCAAAAACGTAGTGTCAAAAGTTGTAAGAATCTCTTACAACTTACACATTGTTAAGAGTTGGTGTCTTGAAGGTTCCTTTAGGTATGATTTGAAAGAAAGATTCACAATTCCTCGGTTCGATTATTGTGCACCGGGGAGTGTTAGCGACGCCGTGAGGATCTTAGGGAAGTACGGGAAAACGGGTTCGCTTCTTGCAGGTGGAACCGCGTTGCTCGTGGACTTGAAGAGAGGCGATCAAGTGCCTCCGAAGATGATGATAGATATAGGTGGACTTCGCGCTCTGGATTTTGTCAAGTTCAACCAGAGGAATGGGCTTAGGATAGGTGCGCTGACTAGGCTCAGTCGTCTTCTGCAATCCCAAGTTGTTCAGAGGCATTACCCTGCGATCGCCGACGCCATTCGTGGTATGGGAACCGCTCAGGTTTGCAACATGGCGACTGTAGGAGGTAATCTCGGTGGTGGTTCGCCTTGCAGCGACTTAGCAGTCCCTTTTCTAGTTCTGGGAGCACGTCTAACTTTGCGTCGACATAGAAAAGAACGTAGAGTTGCAATCGAAGACCTTTACATTAGGCCCTATAAGACCTGCCTGAACGCAAACGAGATGCTTACCGAGATAGAGATACCGTGTCTCAAGAATAGCGGCATGGCCTTCGAGCGGTTTGGGAGAACCGCGGTTGACCTTGGACTCGCCAAGGTTGCTATTCTGATTAGGCTTGGGGCGGATCGAAAATGCTCATTGTTTCGGCTTGCGATAGGAACCGCAATGAAGATCCCCAAACGTATCGAAAACGTCGAGAAGCTGTTGACCGGAAAGACTATTGACGCAACTTGGTCTCATCAGATCGCGAAAATGCTTGAGGATGAGGAGTATGTGGATGATTGGCGCGCGAGTTCTGACTATAGATTGGAAATCTGCAAGGTGCTGACCAAGCGTGCTTTAGAAAAAGCAGTTATTATGGCGGAGGCAGGCTAGGTTGAAGATCACTCTCAAAGTCAACGGTAGAATTCACGAACTGGACGTGAACCCGAACAGAACTCTGCTGGAAGTCTTGCGAGAGGATATGGATTTGATAGGTGCAAAATGTGGCTGTCAGACAGGTGACTGTGGTGCCTGCACAGTGATAATTGACGGAACCCCTATACTATCTTGCCTTACTCTTGCAATTTCAAATGAAGACAAGGAAATAACTACTGTCGAAGGCTTGACAAATGATGGAAATCTCCACGTGATCCAACGAAAGTTCATCGACAACACCGCGATTCAATGCGGCTACTGTACACCAGGCTTGGTTATGACTGCTAAGGCATTACTTGATACGAATCCAAATCCCACCGACGAGCAGATTCGAGACTATATTCGTGGCAACATCTGCCGTTGTACCGGATATACGAAGATCGTAGACGCTATTCGCAGTGCGGCTGAGGAACTTCGCAAGCAGTGAGGGAATCGGAATGAATTCTGAATTCAAAGTTGTCGGAAAGAGTGTGCCTAGACTTGATGGACTTGAAAAAGTGACGGGAGAAGCAAGATACATAGACGATGTCAAACTGAGTAACATGGCCTTCGGCAAGATCCTCCGGAGCCCCCATGCTCATGCAAAGATCATTAGTATCGACACTAGCAAAGCAGAGAAGCTGCCCGGCGTCTTGGCTGTCATTACAGCCAAGGACACACCGATGATTAAGTTCTGTCTCTATCAATGGATTGCAGAACACTACAAAGGGCGTTTGCCAAGAGAAGATTATAGAGACAAACTTCCACTTGAGAACTACAAGGTTAGATACGTTGGAGACGAAGTCGCTGCAGTAGCGGCAGTGGACATGGAGACCGCAGAGAACGCGCTGTCACTGATCAAAGTCAAGTATGAACGGCTCCCCATAGTTCTTGACCCAGAGGAAGCTATGAAACCTGGTGCACCGCTGATCCATGATGAACTTTTGCGTCCAGGTATCCAAGATGGACTTGAAAGAAATATTGGCATAAGCTTCGTGTACAAATATGGTGAGATCGAGAAGGGCTTCAAAGAGGCAGACCATGTCTTTGAGGATACGTTCCACACCTCTCAACAGCATCACGTGTGTATGGAAACGCATGGAGCGATAGCCGCTTGGGATAAGACTGGGAGACTAACCATCTGGGCGTCAACCCAAACCGCGTCTCCTCTACGAATGGAGATATCTAAGGCCCTTGACATGCCAGAGCACCTGATCCGAGTGATATCGGTTAAATGTGGTGGCGGATTCGGGTCAAAGAATGAAATGTATCCGCACGAAATCATCGCCACAATCTTGGCCAAGAAGACGGGTAGACCTGTCAAGATAGTCTACACACGAGAAGAAGATTTCGTTTCGAGCAGAACCAGACACCCCATGATAGTGCAACTCAAGACCGGAGTTACAAAAGAGGGAAGGATAACCGCGAGATACGGGAAAGTGATAGCGGACAAAGGAGCCTACCTGAGTCAAGGACCCGGGCCGCTCTTCACCGCAGGATGGGTCATGACGTCTCTCTATAGAGTGGAGAATGCGCTCTACGAGGGCTATTCTGTTTTCACAAACAAGCCTTACGCAGGTGCTTTCAGGGGATACGGCAATCCTCAGATGACATTCGCTATTGAGAGTCAGATGGACAAGATCGCGGAAACTCTGCACATGGATCCGAGAGAACTTAGACTTCTGAACGCTAGACGCCAAGGGGACATCACCGCTTCAGGGTGCGAAGTGAAGAGTTGTGGGTTAAGCGAATGTATTGAAAGGGTAACTGATGCATCCGGTTGGAAGAAGAAGAGACAGCAAAAAACGCCGAGACACGGTATAGGAATGGCCTGCTTGACTCACGTATCCGGTCAGAGGGGAATATATGGAGACGCGGATTTATGCGGAGCTTTCGTAATCATAAACGATGATGGTACGGTCACAGTTTTGACCGGCGGAAGCGATATGGGACAAGGACTCACAACTGTGCTTGCCCAAATAGCTGCCGAAGAGATCGGTGTCAAGCTTGAGGACGTACGCATGGTTATGGGAGACACCGACACCTGTCCAATGGACTTCGGGGAGTACGCAAGCAGAGGCACCTTGGTTGCGGGAAACGCCGTCAAAGCCGCCGCCGCTGACGCGAAGAAGGGGTTGCTTCAAATGGCATCGGAGATGCTCAATGAATCTCCAGAAAATCTTACCATCAGCGATCGCAAGATCTCTTCTATCAAGGACCACAACAAGTCGTTGCCCATCTCAAAGGTTGCATATTACGCGTATTTCGAAAAAGGTGTCTCTCTCCTCGGTCGATCTGTTTGGGATGCGCCGACAAACCTGCTAGATTTGGTAACGGGTCACACCAAACCGCCCGGACCTTCACCTGCATACTTATTCGCTGCCCAAGTAGCTGAGGTTGAAGTCGATCCCGAGACAGGTTACGTCAAAGTCCTCAACTTCACATGCGCTCATGACGTTGGAAAATGCATAAACCCAGCAATGGTTGAGAGTCAAATCGATGGCGCGCTACACCAGGGAATAGGATATGCTCTAACAGAAGGATTGATGTACAATAAGAACGGGAGAGCAGTGAACGCGACGCTGGGCGAATACAAGATGCTCTCAGCATCAGATATGCCTCCGCTATCTCGCCATATCATAGTCGAAACAATAGACCCGCTCGGGCCATATGGGGCCAAAGGAGCAGGGGAGTGCGCACTAGTACCTACCGCCGCGGCTGTCGCAAATGCGATTTATGATGCAGTCGGCGTGAGAATAACTACTCTACCCATAACCCCCGAAAAAGTGCTTCGGGCACTGAAACAGAAAGAGAATTCTGTTCCACTTAAGATGACGTTAAAGTGAGTGGAAAATTGAGTAAGATTCTGATGAGGTACAAAGGGATAATTGCTTCTATCCTAGAAACTTCAACCGAGATCTATGAGCTTAGCGATCCCACGCTCAATTCGCTCCTAAATTCGGTGAACATCAAACATGGATATGACCTCAAAAAGTTAGTTGAGGATAATCCCAGTTACATTGTTCTCATCAACGGAAAAAACATTGACCTGAGCAAGCACACTAATACGCAACTCGCAGACGGAACACAATTGGAAGTAATCGCTACCATTGCTGGAGGCTGCTGCTAGCGAAGTGCCTAAATCATCTCTGACAAACGATTTAAGCACGCGAATAGTGAAATCTTTCACTCAGCACAATTAGTCGGAGACGTTTTATTGACCGGCAAAGAACTTGGAGAAAATACACCCGAAGTTACAGCCACAAAGAAGCTATCCGACGAAGCATCTACGCTCGTGCAAGTCGCGGCATCAAACGGCGTTCCCCTGCGTCTCCTTGGTGCAACGGCCTTCGTACTCCGTTGTCCGAAGTACTCTCACTGGCATGACAGCTTTGAGCGCGTACTGACTGATATCGACTTTGTTACCTACACCAAGTATCGAGATAAAGTAGATGAAATTCTTTCATCAAGAGGATATAAGGCCCCGCGATTGCTCACGCTGTGGGCACCTCACCATCGGTTTATAGTCGAGCACCCAGAAAAGAAGATCCATGTTGATGTTTTCTTCGATAAGCTGACCATGTGTCACGAGATCGATTTCCGAGGTCGCTTAGAAAAGGAAGACCTTACAATTCCACTAGCCGAC
>DASQZS010000052.1:0-8666 GCA_035638535.1 Candidatus Acidiferrum sp. | reverse complement strand
TAATCAAGAAGAAATACGATGAGATACGAAAATCAACCAAGAGAATGGTCGGTCACGCTGACGAAATAGAGACTTCGATGATGATGGCTATCACACCGGAACTCGTGGACATGCAGAAAGCGATTTCCGAACAACCAGCTTTGTCAGAATCAGTTTCATTTGAGGGAGACGATTTGGCTAAAGTATCGTTTGGTTGGAGAGCCACCGACCTAACGAAATCAGGAATACTTGGGGATCCTAGAACGGCCAATTCTGAAAAAGGTAAAATTCTGATCGATTATGCTGTTGAGACGATCGCAAGCATAGTAAACTCAACGTAATGAGTTGGGCAAATGTTCACGGGAATAGTGGAAGGACTTGGACTCATCGCCGATGTTAAGAATACCAAACACGGCACATTTTCGCTTTCCGTGGAGTTAAAGAGGCTAAGCCAGGGAGTGAAAATAGGGGACAGTGTGGCGATAAACGGTGTGTGCCTATCCGTTGTCGCCAAACGCAAAACCACAGTGTCATTCGATGTAATCGAGGAAACCCTTCGTCGTACAAACCTACGCGAACTCGCGATAGGATCGATCGTGAACGTCGAACGCAGTCTTCGACTTTCTGATCGCATCGATGGTCATCTAGTCATGGGTCACGTAGATGGTGTTAGCAAAATCGTTGGCATAGAACGGGAGAGCGATCGATCAATTAAGATGTGGTTTAAGGAGCAAGACAATCTGGTCTCTTGGATGATACCTAAAGGCGCGATCGCACTCGACGGTATTAGCCTGACCCTCGTGGATGTCCTAGGAAACAAGTTCTCGGTGTCGCTAATCCCACACACATTGACAGCGACGAACTTCAGTAAGAAGAAAGTGGGAGATCTAGTTAATGTCGAAGTGGACCTTTTCGGTAAATTCGTAAAGAAGTTTCTCGACGAGCTGGACATACCAGAAGTTCGACTGAGGTCTCATTCGTGAAGGCCGTCGTTCTTGCCGCCGGAGAAGGTTCACGCATGTGGCCTCTCGCTGAGACACGTCCGAAACATTTGTTGCCAATCGCAGGAAAGCCGCTAATCGGGCACGTTTTAAGCGCACTTGCAGCGATCTCCATAACTGACGTCATGCTTGTAGTCGGATTTCGTGAAGAGATGATCCGCGCGGCCTTAGGAGCCGGTACATCGTTCGGTGTCCACTTGCAGTATCTGAATCAGACGAAGTGGACAGGAACTGCCTCTGCAGTCAACCTAGCTCGTGAAGCCGTGGACGAAGAACAATTCCTAGTCCTAAATGGAGATTTGATGCTAGAGCCGCGTGCAATTAAGGCCGTTGTCGATAAGGCGCGCGACTACAACACGGTGATCGGACTAATCAAAATGGATGCCCCATCGGAATATGGCGTAGTCGACTTGGACAAGGATCGAGCGTTGAGGATTTCAGAAAAACCCCAAGGGAGGAGAGAGGGTTGGGTGAACACCGGCATCTATGTATTAGGTAAAGAATCGTTTCGAGCAATAGAGAAGACGAAACCTTCCAAGCGGGGAGAATATGAAATAACGTCAACGCTGCAACTGATGATTAAGCAAGGAATTGATGTGCGATCCGTTGAGATTGACGCGGTTGACTGGATGGACGTTGGGAGGCCCTGGGAATTACTATCTGCGAATGAGCGAGCCCTTCTGAAATTGTGCCATAACCTAAAGGGAACCGTGGAATCGGGTGCAATTGTGAAGGAACCCGTATGGTTGGAGGAGAGTGCCACGGTCAGATCAGGCTCACGCATCGAAGGTCCAGTTTACGTGGGCAGGAATAGCGTTGTTGGTCCAAATGCTAGAATTCGCGCGCATACGTCGATAGAAGACAATGTCCATGTTGGCGCGAACTGCGATGTCAAGAATTCAATAATAATGCGGCAAACCAAAGTCCCTCACCTTTCATATGTTGGCGATAGCATCGTAGGCGAAGAGTGTAACCTCGGCGCAGGTACGATTACTGCTAATCTGCGCTTCGATGAGAAAACCATCAGAATTACAATAAGAGGTAAGACGGTTGACACGAAGAGGAACAAGTTAGGGGTGATAATGGGAGACCGAGTGAAGACTGGAATACACACTAGCATAATGCCAGGGGTGAGGATCGGGTCAGGATCTCTCATCGGTGCAGGCGCGGTAGTAAACAGCGATGTGGCTTCTGGAGAAAGGCTCATAGTGAAACAGAGCCTCGCCCGTCGACTCGCGAAACCGAACCGCAGCCGTTAGCACGGTAAAATCTAGTTTACGCGTGACGCTTGGCACTAACGATCGATATGACGTCTCGATCCTTCAACAGATGATCCTCGCCCATCCGCATTTTAGTTCTTGCTTCTGTCGCGTAAAGGAAACCTGATGCTAGGTCTGAGTGAATTATTCCCGCGAACTGCTTTGCTGTTGTGCCTTCGGGGACAAGATAAGCGTCCGGGAGAATTCGGCCTTTATGGTCGGTTAACTTCTCTGGGTCTTCCACGGGATAGACTGTTATCATCTTCAGAAGTTTGAAGAACGCTAGATTCAGAGCCTCTTGCACGCCGGTCGAACTTAGCGGTTTAAGGATTTCTTCTTTAATGAGTTTCAATGCGTCTTTTTGACTTTGCGTGAGTTTGGATTCTTGGGTAATTGTGAAATCACCGTCGCCTGGTATGTAAGAAATTATTCCCTTCTCGGAAGCTCGCCGTAATGCAAGTTCTGCCTCCGCACAGCATGGAACGGTAGGGTAACCTTTTCCTTTGAGCTCTTTCAAATTCTGTGTCGCTGGGGCCACGTCCATCTTGTTCGCAGCGATCAGTATGGGTTTAGATAATTTCCGAAGCTCGGAGATCAGTTTCAACATGTCGGAATTTGTCCACGTTGTCGGTCTTTCGAAATTAAGTCCAACATTATGGCGTGCGTGCAGGATATGGCCTCGAAGTACTCCTAACCCGCTCAGTTTTTCTTCGAGAAGAGGAGAGAGTTCTTCTTTGGCGCCTTCCACTCTTCTGACGGTCTTATCCCAATCTTTCTTTAGGATTTGAAGCATCCACATATCTATTTCATGTTCGAGAAATTGTAGGTCTTCTTGCGGGTTATGAGATCCTGGATCACAGGGCCTGCCTTCGGAGTCAGTCGAACCAGAAACGTCCACAATGTGGATTAACGCGTCGGCTTGACGGATTTCATCCAAGAATTGATTTCCGAGTCCTCGTCCTTCCCAGGCGCCCGGAACCAGTCCCGCACAATCCACTAGTTGAACGGGAATCAGCCGCGTGCCATCAACGCAAGTAGAGTTTCCTGGTGAATCTTTCACGTTGAATTCTCTGCAGACGCAGGAAGTACGAACGTAGCCCACCCCAATATTCGGTTTTATTGTTGTGAAAGGATAATTGGCAATTGCAACGTTTGCGAGAGTCGCCGCGCTGAAAAAGGTGCTCTTGCCCACGTTCGGTTTGCCAACGATTCCTACAACTCTTGGCAATTGTTTCCGAAGTCCGTTTAGGAATGTTTTGATATTCCCGTGATACGGATGCCTGAATGTTTCACTTTGTAGCGGATATTGATGCCTATCAAGAGAGCGGTCAACTGTTCTACCATGCGAGAGTTTTCCAGTCGGCCACCATCGACTGCCCTAACGCCCGGAATCTCATTCGCGAGGTCCATGACTGACTTGCGGGTTTCTTGTGAATCCCCGCAAATAATTACGTCGCAGTCAACCTCATTACCCAAGTCTTGAAGCGATTCGGCGACGACGTTGTGAAATGCGGAAGCGACTTTCGTGTTCGCTGGAAGTATTCTTTCCGCTTGCTGGGCAGCTGAACCTTCCCAGACGCCGAGGGCTGTCGTTGGGGTTCCTCCGATCGCTGTGGATAGCGGTACGACAACGTCGATGAAAATTGTGTTGGGTTTGATGTTTTGTTGAATTGATTTTATCATGTCGATGTGAGCGGCGAAAGGCACTGACATTATGATCATGTCCGCTGCTTCAGCAGCCTTAGGGTTATCCAGTCCTGTAACAAGTGCTTTTTCGCCTAAGATTTCACGGACTTTTTTCGCTGCTTCCTCGGCTTTAGACTGGGATCTTGATCCAATTACGATTTTCTCGCCAGCTTTAGCGAGTCGTAGCACTAGCCCGAATCCCTGATCGCCTGTTCCGCCGATCACTGCTATCGTTCGTTTTTCCATTTTCTTAACCCCCTTCTAAGTTGGAAAGTCTTGGATAAATCCGCCACGCATTAGGTACTTCGATTCTTCGCGGGCTCGTTTGATTATCGCTCGAGCACTAGAGTATATCTCTTCTCTCGTTCGTTTTATCCTCGCCACACCCTGCTCAATCGCCTTCTCAGCTACGGCTGTAGCTTCACGTGGGAACACTTCCCAATCATTCATAGTGGGAATTATGTTCTTCGCGGAAAGGCCACGTTCTTCGGCTAGTTTTGCGAGTTCATGTGCCGCTGCGAGGCACATTTCATCGGTAATCGTCTTCGCTCGGACATCAATGGTACCGCGAAAGATGCCTGGAAAACCTAACGAATTATTGAGCTGATTCGGGAAGTCTGATCGACCGGTGGCTATCACCGCGGCTCCTGCTTCCGCAGCTTCCCACGGCCATATTTCCGGGATGGGATTAGCGCACGCAAACACTATTGCCTGATTGTTCATCCTTGCTACATCATCCTTTTTCAGTACTCCTGGGCCCGGTTGTGAGAGCGCCACGCAAGCATCAGCGGCATCTAGCGAAGCATTGATGCCGCCCTCAATGCCATCCGCGTTAGTTATTTGGCATAGCGCCCACTTCTTCGGCGACGTGTGCTCCAGGTCTCGCCGATTCTTGTGAAGCGTGCCCTTGCTATCCACTAGAATAATATTCCCTGGTTTGGCGCCTTCCGAAATCAATAACCGCGCCAATGCAACGTTTGCCGCTCCCGCTCCAATCATTGAGATTTTTACTTTATCTATCTTCTTCCCGACAAATTTGACTGCGTTAATAAAACCTGCAAGAACGACCGTCGCTGTTCCTTGTTGGTCATCATGCCACACTGGAATATCCAACTGATTCTGAAGCGCATCAAGGATCTCAAAGCATTTAGGTTGAGCTATGTCTTCTAAGTTTATTCCGCCAAATGATGGTTGGATCCACTTAACCGCGGAAATAATTTCGTCAGCTTCCTTGGTTCCGAGGCAAATTGGGAAAGCGTCAATTCCTCCCAGATATTTGTACAATAACGCCTTTCCTTCCATGACCGGCAACCCCGCTTCAGGTCCAATGTCGCCAAGACCGAGAACACGTGTACCGTCACTTACGATCGCAATCGTGTTCCACTTATTCGTATTTTCATAAACCGCTTCCGGTTTGTTCTTGATCGACTCGCACGCTTCGGCAACACCCGGAGTGTACCAGATTGCAAAATCATCAAACGATCTTATCGGGCATTTGGGCACTATCTCGATTTTTCCGCGATAGAAGGGATGATATTTCAGCGCGAGCTGCGCTGGAAGGAATGCTTTTCTGAGAGAGTCGTCGTTCGATTTCATCCTCGTCAACTTTTCATTCATAGAATGCAAGTCACTTAAATAGCACCCTGACTTTTACCGTGTAGGTTCAAGACAGAAAGCTTCATTCGTCTAAGGTGAGACCTCAAAAAACTGGATGCGGACGAACAATGGGCATGTACAAGTATCACTCTCAAACCTGGAACACTAGGGGAAAAACTGACTTCGAACGTTACGCTCGTCAGTTGACCATTAAGTGGAGACGGGAACCGACTGTTCACCGTATAGAATCACCGACACGACTTGATCGAGCTCGCGCCCTCGGATACAAAGCTAAGCAGGGTTATGTTGTTGTTCGAGTTCGAATACGCAAAGGAGGAGCGAGAAAGCCGAGGCCTAGGTCGGGACGTCGACAACGCGCCCTCGGTGTCACACGATTTACTCGGGGTATCAAACTGAAACATATAGCCGAACTGCGAGCAAGGAGACGTTATCCAAACCTGAGAGTACTCAACTCGTATTATGTGTGGGAAGACGGGATGCACAAATGGTTCGAAACAATAATGCATGATCCACACAACCCTTCATCCGCTAGAGACTAGACGACTGCAATCATTAATTGGTTAGTCCCTGCGCGATGCACAAACCTCTTGTTGTGATCAAATTAGGCGGAGCCGCGATTACCGACAAGAAAAATATTTACGCGCCCCGCATTTCCGTCATAAGGATGGTCGCGAAACAGCTCGTAGCCATAGAGGAAAATTTTTCAATAATCATAGTGCATGGTGCTGGAAGCTACGGCCATATCCCCGTTAGGAAGTATGGATTGACAAGAGGATTCACTAATCCTAAAAAAATAGCAGGCCTAATTCAGACGAAGTCGAAACTCCTGGAATTAGAGATGACCCTAAACCAAATCTTATGTCAACATGGGCTGCCAGTCATCTCGATGCTAGCTTCTGATTGCATAACGACTCAAAAAGGGCGCATCAAGGCATGTGACCTGGAGGCCTTTAACCGATGGCTAGGGCTTGGATGCATTCCGATGATCGGTGGCGACATAGTGCCAGACCGAGCAAATGGTTTTGCAATAATCTCCGGAGACCAAATCGCCGTTTACCTGTCAGTGAAACTGAGCGCATCAAAACTAATCTTCGGAACAGACGTGGACGGTGTTTTCGACTCAAATCCGAACCTAAAGGCAACCGCGAAATTGCTTACTAAGGTTCAAGTTAACTCAGTAGCCCGAACGTCAAGAACTAACAAAGATGTGACTGACGTAACTGGAGGAATGAGCGGAAAATTAACAGAGTCAATAACTGCTCTGAAGAATAATGTGCCCGTGTTCATCGTTACCTTGCTGGAACCTAGCAGACTTCTTGATCTAGCCTACGGTCGCAAAACGGTATGCTCTGAGATAGTCCGGTAAACTCACAGCAACGACAGGTTTCCCGTAACCTTATCGACAAGTTCACCAGGAGCAGGGCCAATCCCGAGACAAGTCGCAGTGCCTGGAGCTACCTGAGTCAGCCCCTGGTCTTGAATTATTACGGAGGGTAAACCTAACTCCTCCGCTTCACTGTGAAGCTTGCGAAGATCGTCCTCAGAATCTACGCGAACCGCAACCTTGCACTGACCTTCGTCATACCAACGTCTCCACCAGTCAGGATGATGCCGTTTGGCCTCTTCCGACACGGATATCGTCGCGTGAGCAACCTGTACTGCGATTTTGCCCTTGCCCATATCCAAATCTCGCCTTACGGCAACTACCAGTTTGAATTTGAATTCTGTCACCAGCGACTCTCCGCTTATCTTATTCGCCACCGACAGATAAGGCGAAGTGAGCGCAATTACACTTGGAACGGATTGTTCAATCTGTAGAAATAAGCACAATCATTCATGCAACTGAGGATCCCGGAAAAGTACAGGTTGCCCTCGATACAGTCTTTCCGTCCACACTTCGAAAGTTATTCACCCGTAGATACGTGGAAGGTCACCATGGAAATCCGATCGTAACGGTAAACGCTAAACTTACCAAAGCCGCCGACATCAAAATATTCACGCAACACTTCGTACCCAAACTGGCAAACGATGAAAAGCTGATTATCCTAAGAGACCTAAATTTACTCACCGACCCCGAAGGAAACCTATTCATCCGCGTCGACAAGCAATCTGCGTTCCAAGGCCTAATGCAACTGACCGAACATGATCCTATCAGAGTGAAGATAAAATTCAGCCGACTTAGTGGAAAAACGGAGGTATTGGTGAAGAAATTTCTGGAGGCTGAAGATTCTGACTAAATTCGTTGATCTCCATATCATTCCAAAGGTAGATGATCTTCAATCGACGAAGAAAATGGCTGAGTCACTGAGCATGGCTGGATACCGTTCAGTCGCACTTACTATTCCAACCGCAATATTGAATGAATATTTGAAGGCTTTGACAAAATGTTTCGAACAAGTTGGTCTCGAAACCGTCTCAAGAATCGATCTAGCCTGTTCAAACAGGTACGAACTGCTAAAGCTATTGAGACGTTTCAGGAGCCAATACGATGTGGTGTCTGTCAAGTGCACCAATCAAAATGTTGCAGCAATTGCCTGTCGAGATCGACGTGTTGATGTCGTCTTCTTTGATCCAAATAATCGAAACATGAAATTCACACACACGCTAGCGAGGCTTCTCAACGGAGCGCTCGAACTTAATCTATCCTTCTTGCTCATTAGAGAAAGCGGAGATGCACTAAACAAAGCGATGAGACAGATGGCTGTAGCACGCGAGCATAGAGTGAAAGTCGTTCTGTCTAGTGGATGCACATCGCCGAAAATGGTCCGTACCCCAATGCAAACTAAAGCGGTTGGAGTTACACTCGGGCTATCCGAAGCTCAATCGGCCGAAGCTGTGTCCTCCGTTCCGTACTCGATTATTCAATCAAACAAGGAACGTAGGTCGCCACTCTACATTGAAGAAGGCGTCAGGCTTGTCGGAAGGAACGGATTAAAATGAGCAAACGCTACTTCATGGTTCGAGTAATTTTCGAGAAACAACTGACGGAACAACGTCTTATCGAAGCAATGGCCACATCAATCGCTAAACACTTCGGAGAGGTCGGTATGGCGTCTATAAACCTCCGACTCATAAGATACGATCCTGAGAGAGCTGAAGCAGTTGTGGCGTGTGAGAAGTCCAC
>DASQZS010000051.1:0-4367 GCA_035638535.1 Candidatus Acidiferrum sp. | reverse complement strand
GGAACGGACCTGTAAGTCCAGGAGCAACGAGTCAAAATCTCATGAGCGTATTTTTGACCAGTACCTCTCAAGGTGTCATAGTTGGCTTCGGCAGTGTCATCCTAGCCTCTAACACTCTTGGGCAGGGGAATGGGAATCAATGGCTCGCATTAACAACACCAAGTCAAACCGCGACTGGCCTTGGCATAAACCTACTTGGCTTGTCTATCCCGAGCGGCGGGAATGGATGGGCGGTTGGAACTCAGGGTGTGATTATCGATACGCAGAATTCGAATTGTGGAAATTCCGTCATAAGCCCATGCTGGGGAGGCAATACTGGAATCTTACAAACGACGAACTTAACCGCTGTCTACGAAGTAGGCCAGAGCGACGCTTGGATGGGCGGCTGGTGGGATTTTGCGAATAATCAACCATCCCTACTACATTGGGACGGAGTAAAATGGCATCACGCACAAGTTCAGCCACCACCACAACTCGGCGGGCAGCCATTCAACATTACGAGTATCTCAATGGATGGTTCCGGTGATGGATGGGCTGTCGGCGGAATCGCCTGTCCTCCACCTGGCGCGCAGCCATGCCATGTTACTACCGAAGTTCCGTTCGCTCTGCATTGGGATAGCAACACGTGGACAGGAGCTTCGTCAAGTCAGCCAGTGTGCACCTGTTCTCTAACTTCCGTGTACATGATCAGTAGCAGTGAAGGATGGGCTGTGGGTGATCAGGGCCAATTCTTCCACTACACGACAAGCGTAAACCAATGGGGTTTGTTCGCGCAGGCAACTGGAGATGTGAAATTGAATTCCGTGTTTATCAACAATAACGGCGCTAACCAGTTCGCGGGATGGGCTGTTGGAAATAATGGCGTCGTATACTCATTGTCGGAAGTGAATTCAGTAGCCACCTGGTCGCAAGTCACACTCTCTGCGCTTGGAGGAGCAACTCCAAACCTCTACAGTGTCTTCTTTACGGATTCAAATCACGGTTGGATCGTGGGAGCCGACAACACAGTACTAACAACAACAAACGGAGGACAGGGATGGAGTGGTGGAGAGAATCAAGTGATCGGCGCCCCACCAACAGGTGTACTGCGATCAGTCTTTGTTGACACTCAAAATACTGGTTCAGGGAACGGTGACGGTTGGGCAGTGGGAGGTACCGACGAGACAGGAAACGCTAGTTCGCTCTTCGCTCATTGGGATGGACAAATTTGGACTGACACGACAATCTCGCCTCCAATAGCGCCCGGACTTGCCCTTTACTCCGTGTGGGGGCAATCAGGCAATACTCAAGACGGTTGGGCAGTAGGAGCTACTCCACAAGGCTCTACTACCGGTGCTCCTCTTGCAGGAGTCTTCCACCTAGACCCATTGAATCCTCCGGTCTATAACGGAGGCGGAAGTGGGCCTAATCAGGCAACAACAACTGCGTCGACTACAACCACCTCCACGAACGTTATCGCTTCGACGGTTAGCACTTCTGGAACAACAACCTCAACCAGCCTCAATGTACAAAGTGCCACAGCGACTGCGGTATCCAGTTCCGTGTCTACCGCAATGCTGACCAGTACATCAACTGCCGTGAGCACTTCGTTCAGCGTCAACACACTCCAGGTGCCTGGCATTCCAGGATTCCCATGGGAATCTATACTGGCCGGAATTCTGTTCGGAATAACTGTGATTGCTCTGGTTCGACGGCGTAGGACAAGTAACTGACAGAGATGGCCAAGGCTAATGCACCGATCCTATCGCAGCATTGTCTCCATCGGACTGGTCGTCATCGCGGTTGCGGTTCTAGTATCTTCGCTTAGCATACCCATCAAAGCTCAGACTGCTTCCACTACCTTTTCGACCACCGTATCGACCACGTCAACTACAACGATGCAATCGCTCAGCGTATTCACTTGGAACTCAACTACGACTTCAACAACTAGCACGACGGCTCTCTCAACAACCAGTTCTATCCAGGTTGTAACTGTAACTTCAGTTGCTACGATGGGATCTACTACTTTTCAGAATCCATCGTCCGGCGGTTCCGGAATACCGGGGTTTCCGTTGGAGGCTATTCTGTTGGGCATAATTCTTGGTGGAGTAGTTATCGGTCTACTGAGGAGAAGACGAGTCGGAGAGAGTAACTGAACTCGTCATCCCTACGACGTGTAAAGCACGATTCGATTTAGTCACGAAGAATTACATGTACCCGCGCTCGCCTATTCCAGGTTTATTTGCATAGGACCGACTCGTTACGTTCCGATGTGCAATTCATGAAGTCGAGCTCTGTCAGTACACTAGTAATTTTGATCGCTATCACGCTTAGCCTCGCAACCTTCGCGAGCATAACTCCAACCACAAGCGCGCAAGCCGTCTCCTACACTATAACTAGCGCAACCAACCTAACTACATCGAACAGCGGAGTTGTTCAGGTTGAATTTAATTCCGCACAAATTACTTTGGCATATCCACAAACCTACCAGTTCGGGGTTAGTGCAAAGACGGCAACTGGCTTGTGGATTACACAGCTTAACTGGTACTATGGTGACGGAGCCTCGTTGTCACTTCCCTACTGCTGCCAGGCTCAAATCAGCTACGTAAGCAACCACGGCTATGCTCAATCAGGAACCTACATTGTGACCGTTTACGCATACGATAATGCTGGAAACTTCGGATCAGTGCAAATGACGGTCAATTGGGCAGTGCCCGCATATTCAAGCTACTGAGTAATCCGCCTTCTCCTGGTGTCTGAACGGAGCCTAGTTGTAGTAGCTTGAATTCACTAGACCGAACGCCAATTAGGTACCTTTCTCGGTTCTCAAGTTTAAAAAGGGCTTATATACAGAAGCGTTACGGTTATATGCCGTATATTTAAGGTGGAGAATCTGCCGAGCAAGAAGGCTTTCATTAACATCGAAAACGTGGTTGCCTCTGCCACGCTTCATCAAAATATCGACCTGAACTCTATCGTCCGCGTTTTCCCGGGTGTTGAATATCGTCCTGAACAGTTCCCGGGGCTCGTATATCGGCTCAAGAAACCTAAAACGGCCACGCTTATCTTCAGTTCAGGTAAGATGGTGTGCACTGGCGCAAAATCTGAAAGACAAGCCAGAAAGGCAGTGATGAAAGTTGTTGATGAACTGAAGAGGAACGGGATCGTAATTCTCGGCAAACCCGAAATTCAGATCCAGAACATCGTCGCTTCAGCAGGATTGGGAGGCTACATTGACTTAGAAAAATCTACTTATTCCCTTAAGCGCACCATGTACGAACCTGAACAGTTTCCAGGATTGATCTATCGAATGGATGACCCGAAAGTTGTCATCCTTCTGTTCGCTAGCGGGAAACTCGTCTGTACAGGTGCTAAGAAAGAGACCGAAGTTCACCGTGCCGTGAACAAGCTTCAAGATACGCTGGAAGAAAAAGCCTTGATAACTTACGAAGTTACAGTTCCGCCCCCCCACGAATAGGTGTGTCAGCGAAAAGCCATGGCAGATAAGAGAAAGATTGGCGCGTACATTCTGATAAAAATCGCTCCAGGAAAATCAAGAACTATAACCGAAGAACTCTCGTCAATTGAAGGAGTGAGAACCGCTCATCCCGTGACGGGGATGTTTGATATTATCGCGTATGTTGAAACTGAGGACATCAATCATCTCACCGAAATCGTCAGGAGCAAAGTCCAAACAATTAATGGTATACTACGCACGCACACTGCGATTGTCGGCGAACTTATGACGACTGGAGACTAAGCTAACTCTAAGTTCGCTTAGGCTTCTTAGGTTTCGACTCGTTATATTCGATTGCAATAATCAAAGCAACGAGTACTATGATGAGAGTTATTCCAACCGGGCCGCGAAGTTCCAAGCTGACCAAGCCGATGTAGGGGATTTTAGCAACATATACGCCCATAAGGTTCTGGGCTGGTACCTGCCAGCCGTCAGGTCCGGGATTATTGTCGCCCTTGGTCTGATAGAAGATTTGATTATTCTGATTCATTACGGCGATTACTCGATGTACAATCGGCATTTCATAGTCGTAGGGATTATGGAAGATGATTATTGTTCCCACGGTAACCTCAGAAGGATTTTCTCCCCTAACTATGATTATGTCGCCTACGTTCAACGTAGGGATCATACTCCCCGACGAGACCACCATCAGAGGAGAATCAGTGCTCAATGCGACCCGTAATACCGCTACGCTTCCATAGGTTGCGGCGAAGAGAATTAGTATGATGAGTATAACTCGCGCAGCCGGGTTCTTCTGGAAGAACTTCCGAGTCTTTGCGCAGGTGCTATCTTTCGACATTTCGTGTCAGGTGACGAAAGATTTCCTCTATTCATATTGCTTTCGAATTAGTCACGCTTACCTTGAGTCTGA
>DASQZS010000050.1:0-4899 GCA_035638535.1 Candidatus Acidiferrum sp. | reverse complement strand
GTATACTCTGGTGAAATTGGTGTCTGCTACCATAACCTGCGTTGTGAAGATAAAACGAGGGCTTCCGCCACCCGGGATACTCCATTCTGTGAAGGTATTAGTTGAGGGGTCGAATCTGCCAATCTTGTTCGTGACATTCTCTGTGAACCATATTTTTCCAGATTGATCAGTAGTTATCCACCATGGGCCGGCACCTGCAGTAGGCACACTCCATTCCGAGAGACCGAACGAATTCTGTGATGAAGCTTGTACGCTTGAAAAGGAGGTCGGTCCATGTGCGTAGGCATAGCTCAAACTGGAGCAGGAAGCAAGGAGAACCATAATGATTAGTGGAGCAACCTTAACAAGTCCCCTAAAACGGCTCGCGAAAAACATTAGCGAAATCGACCACTGGTTACGATATATAATAGGGCCTTTGTGCTATAAGATAAGTACAGGTACACGGGCCATGCAAATATGTCGCAAGATCACCTAACAAATCAGACTGATTTGCAACAATTCAGCCTAACCTGAGGCTAACGGCCCGCTTGTATGGGTAATCGATTTCAGGGTTTTTTATCCTCTTTAGAATCTAACGTATGACCGCATTTGGCACAAAACTTTGCCTCAACCGGGTTCTTGTGCTTGCACACTGGACAGGTCGCTGTCGGTACCGACTGCAAGGACGTCTTGGTCTTTACGAATACGACGTCTCCGATCCTTTCAACATCGCCGAAAGAGAGAAACGATTCCTGCTCGTCATCTGATTCAATAACTAACGCTAATCTCCCATCTTGGGACCATGCAATGTCCTTCGTAATCCCTATCCTCTTAGCTTCAGCATCTATGACATCCTTTCCCACAACTTCATCTCGCCTCCGCCATTCATTTCGAGTCACTTTTGGCGCCCCTATAGTGAGTTACAGCTTGCTTGAGTATATAGGATTGCGCGAACAAGCTCGAGCACCCACGATTACGGATGGATCATCTTGAAAGAGGCACCTGCGATAGAGGTTCCCGTACATAAAGCCCAAACAGTACTTTCGATACTGCGTGCGGCTGGACTAATAGATGCCGAATTGAAATTTTGTAGAACCGACACAACCATAATCGTTCCTCTCAAGCAGATTCCTTCAAATCAAATCATATCAAATCTTAGAGAACTCAACGCCTCTATCATAATAAAGAACCGCGGATTCGTTGAGTCTGCCAGACCACCGAGAAATCTCATCGAAGCCGTCAGATCTCAAATTCCGCTCAATCTTCTTGAATACCTTCCTCGATCGTATGATATTGTCGGAGACATAGCGATAGTCGATTTGGCAGAACCAATTCAACCCTTTGCCACGGCCGTAGGAAGAGCGATACAGCAGATCAATCCGCACATAAGATTGGTTGTAAGAAAGTTAGGGATAGTGTCAGGAACTTATAGGATTAGAAACTTGGAAATCTTGGTTGGAACTGGAGGTACGGAGACAGAGCATCGCGAATATTCATGTCGCTACGTTCTAGATTTAAGTACCGTATATTTCAATCCCAGATTATCGAACGAAAGAATGCGCGTTGCAAAACAAGTTAGATTTGATGAGACTGTCGTGGACATGTTTGCTGGAGTAGGACCGTTTTCCATTCTTATCGCTAAGATGCGTTCGAATGCTCGAGTGTACGCGTGCGATATCAATCCTGAGGCTGTGAAATATCTGGGAAAGAACATTATCCTAAACCGTCTAGTGGACCGCGTTATTCCGATCTTTGGTGACGTAGGCAAATTAGGTCAGGAAGCCGTAAGGTCACAGGCAAATCGAGTGATTATGAACCTTCCATCCGAGGCTGAAAGCTACTTGCCCGTTGCTCTAACTCTTCTTGGAAGCGAGGGTACGATACATTACTACACGTTTGCTTCAAGAAACGAGAGTGTCGATGATATTCGGATGAAGGTTCAGGATGTGATCCAGAGATCTGGCAGAACTGTGCGTTCATTCAGTTTCGCGGATGTTATACGGGAGATTGCTCCAGGAAGGGTACAGGTTGCGATGGACGTTCTAATCCGGTGATTTAATTATAAACCGTCAGTCGTATCCTTACAGAAGTGTTAGGTGATCGTAATGCTCTTACTAGTTTTCTGTCGATGTCCCGCGCAGCTTTATCTGCTGCAATGATCAAGGTCCTATCTGTAACATGTGATGACTTTCTGACTACAATGTCATCACCATGACTTAGGGTAAACGACGAACTTCCTCTGCCCTGCACAATCTCCACGATCTTCCCCGCGTTGATCTCCAGAATAATTTTCGCATTGTCGTCTGCACACAGTATCCTGAACGTTTCGGACAGCTCCGCGAGACCCTTAGTGGCTCCCACAGCAATTATGCAGTCCCCATTCTTGCTGAGGTTGGTTTCTTTTGTTATCTCCAGAGTTGTCGCATGTTTCGCTGTGATGTTGGCATGCCCTCGCGCAAAAATTTCTTCTACAGCCATCATTCGCAATCTCTATCTAAAGTATGAGTCAAGTGTATTTTTTGAAGTCGAGGACGTTGACACCATCTTTGAAACTGCTTTGTGAACACGTTCCGGGGAAAAATCTCGTTCTCTGCATAGAAAGTCAACTACTTTTTCTTCGTTCGGTTTTGACCATTTTAGGGAATAATCTGAGGTCACGTTAGGATGAAGAAATATTCGGCGTATTTGCTCAATGTCGAATAAGATTTCAATGTCCGGGTGTTTCTCAATGGTTTTCTCGATGCTTCCGTTTTCCTGGATAAGTCTTAGAGCGGTCTTAGGGCCTATCCCTTTGATGCCGTCTGGGTTGAAGTCTGTCCCAATTAATATGCCGACATCAACCAGCTGTTCCCTGGTTAGCGCCATGTCTTTCAGGACGATTGGTAATTCGATGAGTTTCGGTTCGACTTCGACGTAAGCATCTCTGCGCGGAAGCTTTCTGCGACCTGTAATCGCGAGGTTCTTTACCATGCGTGGAGCGCCAAAGAGCAAAGAATCATGGTCTTGCGATGCGACTCCCCAAACGTCTCCTTTGGCAGCCATATAGGCTGCCTGGGACTCTCCTTCGGACGGGGCCTGTAGCCAAGAGATGCCTAGCGCATCCAGAAGTGTCTTTGCGTCAGTGACCATTGGGTCTTTAACTTGTGAAGTTGCTTGGGCGTAGGTCCGAGCATCTTCGATTCTTCCTTCCTGGATTGCTCGTTCATAACGAGCTTTCGCTTCCAATTTCACTTCACGTCTCTTGAGAATCTCTCGCTGTTTCAGTTCTGGCGGCTTTCCGTCGAAGACGAAGGTTACTTTGATTCCTTTTTCCGTTAGGTTTGCGGTCCGGTAAAGGATTCCACTCAAATGGCTGGTTATCCTACCACTATGATCCTTGAGGGGCGTGCCATCCGGTTGCCGGATTATTGCTAGGAACTGATACAATGCGTTGTAGGCGTCGACCGCAAGGATCTTCCCTGACATTTGTTCTAGAGTGATCGATTGTTCAGTAACCACGTCAGCGAGATCTACTCCCACATTTCGAACCTCGCAACGTATGGATTAGAAATGTTGTCTAAAACTTCGTTCTATCCGAGCTTGCCGATGGAATTGACTCTGATCTCGACAAGCTCGCCGTGGACGTAGGTCTTCACTATGCACCATTCTCCGTGCACAAAATGTTGTTCTATCCTCGAACTATTACGAATCTCATGGTCCAGTCGCACAAATGGGCACCGTTCGCATCTGCTTATGTTGCAACAGATTAGCAATTTATCATGTTACGAGGCAACATTGTATGTTGCAGTATCAGATGTAACCGCACATTCATGATCTTTTTTCATGTATCCGCGAAGGCTTCATTGATTGTGCCGGGAGTTTCAGAATTATTTTGCGTTTCTTCGTTCAACGACGGTTCCTGGGCTATAGCATACGATTCTGAGAGAGCCCTAGAGGCGAACAAATTTACTAGTGTATTCGTGCTGGCTTCTCCGCTTAGGCGGCCCATTCTGCCCTTCAGATGGCGCCATTTTAGCTTGGTTCTGCCGCTTTTGGAATTGTAAATTATTCCTAGAACGTTTGAGACACGAGCAAATCTAACCTCTCTAATTTGTTGAACCGTTACCTTGTCTTCAGCCTCGACGTACATAGTACCATTATCGGACGAGCGCTCAGGGTAAATGGTTTCATCATCATCGAGTTCTCTTGGGATATATGTTTGACAGGTACTCATTATCATGAATCGCCTGAAGTCGCCCAAGTCACATACAGAGTCTATGTTGACCATGCTAGCTCAACTGAAGATATGATCGCTTCAACATGCGGGCCTGCTGTTTGAATCTGTCGGTTAAACGAGTTTGCGGTTTTCTTGTTAGAAGCAAACAGTTTATTACCTCCGCGGTGAGCGACTGGCCGTTCAATGTGTGTGCGATGAGTTCAATGTTTGTTGCTGGAAATGAACGAATTATCCGCATGCCGGGTTGTTCTTGGTGTGCCAGAACTATTCTTCCAGGTGAAGGAGCAGTCAAGTTCTCCTGCCCCAGTTGTGGAGAAGCTTCGCTCTGGCGTTGCGAGAAATGCAGGATGTTCGGTCGACCATATCACTGCGTGAAGTGTGGGCAATCTGGTCCATAGGAGTAGCTAAGGTCGTCAAGAAGATGGCAAAAGTTCTAGCATCGATCAAGGTCTTTCCGAGCGACGCCAATATCGATTTACCTGCGCTACGATTAAGAATAGAGCGCGCCCTTCCTTCGGGCTCGAGTGTACAAAGATTCGACGACGAACCGATTGCTTTCGGTCTGGTCGCGCTGGTCGCACATGTCGTAATGCCGGAAGACGTGGAAGGAATTATGGATAAGGTTGAAGAAGCGATAAAATCTGTAGAACTGGTAAGCGAGATCCAGGTTCTCAAAGTGGTACGATTTTAATTTCTGTTACCTC
>DASQZS010000049.1:0-7645 GCA_035638535.1 Candidatus Acidiferrum sp. | reverse complement strand
ACAAGAGGGCCGGTCTGAAAATAAAGGGTGTTCTCGAAGCAACTACGAATAACACTTGCAAATTTTGCTACGGACCGTGTCGATGTGTCCAACGAAGTCACTCCAGTCACAATAATGGGGGCATATGCACACCTCGGCCTGGGGCTCGTGCGGAGCCTTGGTCGAATGGGTATCCCAGTCTACGTTTTAGATAGAAATCTGGATGCCCCGGCCTTCTATTCCAGGTACTGCACGGAAAGGTTCCGCCACGCCAAAACTTTAGTCGATTTGTTGGATATCGGCTGTAAGATTGGCCAAAAATCGGTTTTGATTCCCACAGACGACCAAAGTTGTCTCTTCGTAGCTGAGAACTCACATCGGCTGAGAGCACGATTTATTTTTCCAGAGGTTGAAACGGATCTCGTGCGTTCGCTTGTAAGCAAGAAGGAACTCTACAATAAAGCGAAATTGCATGGCGTTCCCACAGCGGAAATATCATTTCCTCAGTCTAAAGATGAACTTGACGATTTTATGGGGAGACATAATTTTCCAATTGTAGCGAAAGCCATTCACGGATGGCAGTGGGACGTGCGTGGTGGAAAGACGGCAATCATAAAATCACCACGCGAATTGATCGCATTATACAATTTGGCCTATCCGAACTTGATCCTGCAAGAGTACATTCCCGGAGGAAATGAGGCTGACTGGATTTTCAACGGTTATTTTAATGCTCAATCCGAATGTCTTTTCGGATACAGCGGGAAAAAAATTCGGCAATGGCCACCACAGGGTGGAATAACCACGTTAGGGGTTTGTTCGCGAAACAAATCAACGGATCAAAGCGCAAAAGAGTTCTTGGCGTCAATCGGATACCGCGGAATAGTTGACATGGATTTCCGCTATGATGCTCGGGATGGAAAATACAAATTACTGGATGTTAATCCACGTGTCGGTTCTACTTTTCGCCTTTTTGTTTCAGATACTGGAATTGACGTAGCAAGGTCTCTATACAATGACCTAACCGGAAAGTTAGTGCGTATTGGCGATGTTCCCGATGGCCGTAAGTGGATGGCGGAAAATTTCGATCTTCTCGCAATTTTGTCGTGCATGCGAAGAAGGGAATTAACTTTAGCGAGATTGAGAGATTCGTTTGTTGGTCTCCAAGAGACAGCGTATTTCGCTGCGGATGACCCAATCCCATATTTGTTTGCCTGTAACCGTTCATTCGTATCGGCTGCGATTTCCTCATTATTTTTCGGTAAGAGAAAAGTGGAATAGGCAGCGTTTAGAAGTTCAGCCAAGAACTTCTGCCATATTTATGTCCGGCGCGGGCTGTCACATATGGCTTGCGAGTTTATGTTGTTGTGCAAACCTGAACAAGTTATATGTCAAGCTGAAGATTTTGTTTTCAGATAATATCGTTGCGTATCTGCGTTGAAACTGTGCACCAAACTTTGCCTTGATCTGATAATTTACGTCGTCTGGATTATCGGGTGTATCTCCGAAGCAGAAAGTTGAAAATCCCATTTCATGAGCCCTATTCACACCAAACCAACATAGATACCAGGCTGGACTGAAGGTATTTGGTAAATCTCGGTTCGGCCAGAGTAATCGAAGGTACATTTTTCTTCCCGATTTAAATGACAAAAATAGTGCTCCACCCGCTACGTCCTCTTTTCTACGCAACATTACAACGATGACTTCACGATTGTATGTTTTTATGATCTCTCTTTCGAACTTACAGTCCGGAGGATACTCATTCGACAGTTTACGTCCGATATTCTTGTATTCCATATTCTTGGTATAGTATCTGAAGAAAGTGTCCAGGTCTTCTTTCGAATTTATTTCATCTGGAGTGAATTCTTCCTTTACGAAACGTCTAATTTTGTTTCGTTGATGTTTCGAGAACAACGAGTTCCAAATGTTGTCGATCGAGTTTTCTTGTATGTTCAACACCTGATTTCCGCCAGTTGGATATGGGGATGAGACTGGTAATCCGTAGAAGTAGTCTTTCATTTCCGAGGTCAGGCCGACGATGGCGAAGGTGAGTTTCTCTTGCCGCAAAAGGTCTCTGATTGTGTTTTGGATTTTTTTCGCTAGCTGAAAATCTTGCTTGTCCGAAACTATGATGTGATCATAAATTGAATTTGGCAGAGTAGCCACGCCGTTGAAACACTTAATTTTTGTTTTGTAAAAAGGGCAAAGTGCTACCGGTTCATTGTTCCTGTATATGAGAAAGTAACGTGGTGCGTATCCGAAGGTTCGTTCGAGAACCGTTTTCCACTTGAGGCTGTGACAAAAGCTACCGTCTGTAGCGGTATCATTTAGCTGCTCCCAGTCAGTGGAGTTAGAGTCATTTAGTTGCTCGGTTCGGTATTCCATCATACTCATCCTGCGACCGATTGCAGGCTATGATCGTCAATCACGACGGTCCGAATGATGCCTTTTAGCATATCGATGGTCTTCGATATGTTCTCGTTTAGCAGCACGCAAGTTCAGAGAAGATCAGGCTACTTTGGGATTATCTTCATTTGGAATGTTCTCTTGATTCGATGTTTCACTCGAAATTGCACGGCTAAGTGTGTGGCAATTGTTGCTATAATGGCGCCGATGAACCCTGTGACGTAGACGGTGAGGTGGTTTACTGATGTTCTTTGGGCTGCGGTGGTTTGGATCTGGCTTGCTTCGCTATCTATGGTTGCTAGGGCACTATTGATTGCGGCTTGATTTTGGGTCGAATTCTGGTTTTGTAATTCTAAGATCCCGTTTAGCTGGGTTACCATTTCCTGCATTTCTTCAGGGTTCGCTCCAGCTAATTCGGCCTTGCGTACGTCTTGTATTACTACGTTTAGTTGCGATTGCGGGGCGGCCGATTGGGATTTCACCGTGGTGACGGCGATGGATAAGATGATTACTGTTGCTACTGCTAATGAAAGCATCAATGATTTGTGTTTGCTGTGTACGATTTGAGCCATTGACGTTCACAATACTGCTGTTCAGATTGTAGCTACTGCAGCTCTCTTTCTACGATAAGTGTGCTCAATCTATTACGCTTAACTGAACGGTTTGGCAAGCTTGGCAAGCATTGTAGCATATCTTTGTGTGACGAGCGATTTCGAGAATTCATTTTCGATTAATGCTCTTGCATCGTTACTGATTTCGGTTGCATCGGGATAGTTCAAGGCTTTGACGACGTTTTGTGCGATGCAAGTCGGATTGTTTTGTTCAATTATGAACCCTGTTTTCTCGTCATGTATGATGTCTGGTATCCCTCCGACTGGTGTTGCGACTACTAGCGTTCCGCAGGCCATTGCTTCCTGTACGATTCCGGGTATTCCTTCACTGTAGGAGGGCAGGACTAGGGTCTTTAATTGGTTTAGTTTGGATGGTAGGGAGTTGTGGTCTATCCATCTGTCAATTTTGACGTTCGCGTTTATGCTGGCTGGTAGTTTTTTGATTTCGGTCTCTAGAACTTGACGCAAGTATCCTTCGCCGGCGAATAGGAACTTGACATCGGGAACTCGGTTGGCTATTAATGGCAGTGCGCTGATCAGGTTTGTGATTCCTTTCACTGGTTTGAATGCGCCAATGTAGCCTACGGTGTTTCCTCTCATGTCCAGCGGTGCTATGACTTTGAATGTTTCCGTGTCAACATATCTTCCTCCCACGATGAATGTTTTCTTTCGAAAACCCCTTAGGACTCTGAGTTTCGTTGTGCGTTCAGATTCACACGCGATAAGGTCTGTTATTGAGTATGCGAATTTGATCAGTCCTAAGACTAGAAACGTTACTATGGTTTGATACCATGCGACTCCAGCATTTATCTGCTCTTCGAAAAGTTTGTCTCCTCCCAGGTGTGAAATGATGATTTTCTTTCGCAGTATTTTCGATAGGATGATTGGGAGGATCAGCCAGTATCCTCCGGCGTGAACGAGTACGATGTCAATTTCTTGGGCGTTGTTGATTAATCTGATTGAGATGTCAATTTGTGAAAAGAACATTCGTATCAGTCTTCGCAAGAAGCTCAGCGATTCGCTTCCGTCGCGTGAGATACGCTCTCTTTCATCCACCGTGATTAACTGTATTCTTTTGCAGAGCGGAGTGAGTACGTTTGTGACGTCTTGAAGTAATATTGCACCTACCTCGTCAATTATTGAGGAAAGTAGTGCGATTCGGTATATTTTGCTGAAGTTTGATTTCAACTTCAGTCACTAGTGTTCCATCTTCAATGAGTTTTTGATCGAATCGAACTCATCAACTGATTTGAACAATGATTCGATTTGAATGGGTCGATCTTCATCGATGCTTTTCTTGGCGGCTTCAAGGACAGCCGTCGTCATTATCGCTTGTTCGACTGACACTGCTGGTTTTCGATGTTCTTGAATTGCTGATATGAAGTCAAGTATTAAGTCATGGTAGGGTTTGAATGGTCGTGTGAAGTAGCTTCCCGTTAATGCGCCTTTCGAAGTGCCAACTGCTCGGTTCAAGGATTTCAGTGCGTCATCGATAGGTGTTAGGACGCCGTGGAACTCAATGTAGCTCTCATTCCTTACGTCTAGGAGTATGTGGCCCCCGGTTCCGTGTATGTTGATTGTGAATCTCATTCCTTCGATTGCTGTCATCCATGAGAGATCCGCTAATGCGACGGATTTATTGTCGAATTTTAGAAGTATCTGTGAGTAGTTCACGAAACCCATATGGCCAGTGTAGTCTCCGCCGTAGGCAAACACTTCGTTTACGCTAGAGTTGTTCAGCCAGAGTAGCATGTCAATAATGTGTGGGCCGAAATCAAACAGCACGCCTGCCGGGTGATAGTAGTGTAGTGCTTTGCTTTGATTTGCAGGGTGTGGAGTTAGGGCGGTTCCCTGCATGGAGACGATGTTGCCTAAGTAGCCGCCTGTTAGGCGTTGCTTGGCCTTTATGACTGAAGCAAAACCTCTGTAGTTCTGAACGACGGTGACTAAAATCGCATGTTCGTTAGCTACGCGGCGGATTGCGCAAGCTTCTTCCACGGATAGTGCGAGCGGTTTTTCGATGATAACATTCTTGCCCTTGTCAGCGGCGGCTTGAATTACTGGGAGGCGAAGTTGGGGAGGGGTACATAGGTTGATGATTTCTATTGTGTCGTCGTTCATCAATTTCATGTAGTCTGTGTACCAATTCTCGATGTTGAATTTTCTTGCGGCTTTCTTTACTCTGGTCTCGTTGAGGTCTGCTATTCCGTTTATGTGGAGTGAGGGGATGGATTGTATGGCTGGAATGTGTGCTGCTGTGGCGATGTTTCCTGCTCCAATAACGCCGACGTTCAATCTTTTGACGCCCTAGCGTTTGCTGCGTTTACTTAGTTTACTTCCAAGTTTGAGAAGTGTCATTTGCAGTTTGTTTACTTCGAAGTCCACTTTTGGTATGTCGTCGCCGACTTGGATGTAATTCATGGTTCCGATTCCTGATTTGGCAGCTTTGCGTATGTGACCTAATTGTGAGGGGTTGAATCCGACGAGTTTTGCGCAGTAAGTATCAACCGCTACCGGGTCGTCGCCGCAAATGATTGCTTTCAACGGGATCGGCACGCCCACGCTGGGGCCCAGGTTTCCTCCCATTGCTATTATCCCATCTACTACACAGAAGTCTGGTTTCATGACAAGGTTTGAATCGACTATTACGTCATCCAAATGTTTGTGGTATATTATCTTCCTGACTTTCGGCAGGCATCCAAACTGGTTTTTGAGGCAGCAGGTTATTCCTGTGAGAACGTGAGTCTTGAGTTTTGGCAGTGTTATGAAGAATGATTCTTCGAATATTTTTGGGACGGGAATTTGTTTCAGGAATCTACCGTTAACTTGTTTCATAACGGATTCTGTGGTGCTCAGATTGCACCATTCTGCGTTGTATTTTTGTAGAATCGGGGTGAAGCCGAACCAGTCCTTGAAGACTTCAGGTCTAGCAGCGGTCGCATCGCTTTCGACGACTCGGATTGTGATGTCAGGATACCTGTCTCTGAGGTTGTGGAGTAAGGCGTCGAGAATTAGTGGGTGTGTGATGGCGCCGGATTCGGGTGTTCGGGCGGCGCATAGGTTGATCTTGATTGCGATTGCATCATTGTTCACGCGAAGAGGACCTGTTAGGTCTAGTGCTCTGGTTAGGTCTTGATATGCGGTCTCGTACGTCGCTTTGACGGCAGATATCCTACGTATGTTTGGGTGAGCGTTTTCTTTCAAGACGCATGTTCACTCATATGTTTCATTGCTCAGGGCGAGTTAATGTTTGAGTTTGAAGCTTCGAGAAGGCTAGTTCTAGTACTCTTACGGCCTCCTTGGCGAGCGTCGTATCGATTGGATATTTTCCTTCTCCTTTAAGGTCCTTTATGCATTGGTCGATCAAATAACGGTGTTGACCGGTTTCTGCTGGGTATCCGTTTAAGACGCGAATTGTGGTCTCTATAAGCGCCAGCTGACGTGAGCTAATGTCTTCGAGGGCAGATCGACCTCGCGCCCACACGTTCATGGATGTGTTAATGGCGCCTCGTCGTATGACTGCTTGATAATCCGCGTTGACTTGAATCCATCCATCTGTTCCCCAGATGTCCAGTGTGAGTGCGCGCGACGGGCAGTTTTCGGAGCAACATATAGTTCCTATGGCGTTCGCGGATGTTGCTATGATTCTGCACTCGTCAAGTTTCACTGTCACAATGCCTGAGGTTTTAATGCCGATGGCCGTGGCGTCTTGTACGGGGCCCATGAATTCGACCAGAAGCATCGCAAGATGTGGTCCGACTTCTGAGAAGTAATCGCCCCCTAATGAGTGGACCCAATGGGTCGAAGGCAGATGGCGGTCCATGAACACGTTGAGATGGTTGATGTTAACTCCTCTGACTTGTCCAATGCTACCTTTCGCTACTAGGGCTTTGGCTTTGAGTACTCCTGGTAACGCAGAGTAGTTGTGGATTACAAATAATTTCAGTCCTTTGCTGTTGGCCAAAGCTATTGATGCTTCAGCGTCTTTTGTTGTCAAAGTCATCGGTTTCTCTACGAGACAGTTCACTCCATGCTCAAGCGTCTCCGTTATCGCTTGGTAGTGGAGTTCAGGAGGGAGACAGATGTCGACTAATCGGAGTTTTTCCTGAACCAGCATATCTTCAAGTTTGGTGTATACTCTCGGTATATTGAATCGTTTAGCTGTGTTGTGTGCTTGCTCTTCGTTTACATCGCAGATGGAGACTAGGTCTATGTCTTTGTGGCGTGACAGGTAGGGCAAATGCGACAGGTTAGCTATGTAACCAGCTCCTGTAAGACCGACTCTAACCCGTCCTGTTCCAGTTAGCAATTAATGTCTCCACTGGTTTTTCTTGTTTTTCGTTGGGAAAGACTCGACTTTCCGATTCATGGAGCTCCCGGAGTTAAATTGAACCAGATTTGAAGCCAAGCAATTCGTTGTTGGTTGTCGCTTAACCAACCGATCTGAAAGTTGCCGTAATCAACGTTCCAGGTCCACAGCTCGAAGATGAATCTGAAGTTGCATGAACTAAGACTTGAGCATGTTGGGCTATCCTGGAGCAAATAAGTGGTATTGCCGATTTGCATTTTAACTATCCGGGAGTATCCGCTCGACGCCGTTGTGAAATTCAGAATCTCCCACTGAAATGGAATTTCCCAGGTTCCATTGCTCA
>DASQZS010000048.1:0-6224 GCA_035638535.1 Candidatus Acidiferrum sp. | reverse complement strand
TAATTTTCTACTTTAACTTGTTCTCTTTTTCAAGTGCGAGTGCGATGACGCTGAAATCTTTGTCTCCTTCCCCCTCTTCGGCGGCTTTGGAATATTGAGCGAGGGCGACTTTTGACATGGGAAGTTTTGCTCCGGTTTCGTTTGCCTGCTTGTCAGCAAGTCTGAGGTCCTTTAGGAGATTGTTAAGTGAGAAGGCGGGATCAAAGTTTCCAGCCGCAATCTTTGGACCTTTTCCTTCACTGAAGGAGTTTCTGTGGGGAGTCTTGTTGATTATTTCCACGAAGGTTTTTGGATCGAATCCTTGCTTTAGCGATAAGACGAGTGCTTCGGAGAACGATTGCGCAATAAGACCATAGTAGAGGTTGACGTCCAGTTTCATCTTGTGGCCGTTTCCATCAGCGCCAAGGTACGCAACTGTTTTCCCGAGCTCGTTCAGAAAGTTCTCGTACTTCTGAAAGACTTCGTTGCTGCCTCCTACTAGGATCATTAGGCCTCCCTTTGAGGCCATATCTTCACTTCCCACAACGGGAGTATCGAGTCTATCCACACCAGCCTGCTTTGCTGCTTCGGCGTGCTTAACTGATGCGGTCGGGTCAATGGTGCTCAGGTCGATCCACAAACTTCCCTTCCTCATCGAATTAAGAAATCCATTTTCACTAAGAGCCACGCTGTCAATTGCATTCTGATCAGTCAGCGAGGTCATCACAATATCCACGGAGGAAGCGAGCTCCTTCGGAGATGGATGGAAAATAGCGCCTTTTGCGATGAGAGGTTTGGCTTTTTGTTCTGTCCTATTGTAAACATGAACCTTGTATCCTCTTGAAAGGAGATTAGACGCAAACGCGCTGCCCATCAGGCCCAGCCCGATTACGCCTACCCTCACATTTTTTGATTGTTTAGCCGTCATCTACTAACCACTCCAACCAAGGTTAACTCAACTCCAATCGAGATTACTAGCGTAGTACGGATTTAGTTTTTTGTACCGGTAAACTGGTGCTGAAATCCCAAAACTAACTTGTGAAATGTGGGTCCGCAATTCAAACGTTACAAAACTAAACGTTTACACTTAACAACTTACGAAAATGTTCGGGTAAACCTGGTAAACTTGGTTCTGAATTCGTGCCATTTTAGCGGGGCACTATCTTATGTTATGATTTCGCGTCAGTTTAGAGGACGAAGCGACGGGGCTTTGGTTTTGTTTGCGTTCGTTTGTCGCTAGGATCAATGGCATTCCTATCACGAGGTCCGATAGTATGGATTCGGTTGGGAACTCGGGAATCCCTAGTGTTGTGGCGGAGGGGTTATGGAGTATGTCTTGGGCAAGTTTCATCGCGTTGATGCTTCCCCAACCTGTTACAAAATCCCAGCCAGCATGCGCACAGTATCCGGGTTGATTATTGGGACCGACGAGACTGCAACCTTTTGTCACATCATGGAAGGGATACGATAGGTCTTGTGGAGAGCCTGAGCCTAGTTGGTATAAGGTTGGATTCAGGAAGCCTAATCCTCGAGTATTTGAGACAAAACCTGTGTTACGCGCCGGAGGTGGAATTTCAGCGCCAGTTTACTTTGGTTTTTGTTGAGTACGGCCTCGGAATTTTTCTAGTGGTTTTTTGAGTAGTCCCAGCTGGTTTTGGTGGTCGGGGTTATTTCGATGACAATGTGTTCTAGGTTTGCGAGTTGTTTGGCTGCTCGGTCGTTCAGGTCGCCGAGATATTTCAATAGGATCTTCTTGCCGATCTCATCGTTGAACTTTCTGTCAGTTAGTATTCGTGCTGTTCCTTTCCCGACAACTGCCTTCAGGTCGTAGAATGCTTCCCCAACATCTACGGAGAAAGCGACTTTACTATTTGCTTTAATATTCTGGATCTTTCGGCTGCGAGGCCCAGTCTGAACGTAGAATTTACCGTTCTCGTAAACATACCAGATAGGCGCGATGTGCGGTCCATTGGATCCAATTGATGCTACTCTCAATATCCTGCCGTTGCTCAGGAAATTATTCGACTCCTGTTCACTCATAGCCATACATTATTCGCCAGAAGTTCCTCAGAGAGGGCTATGATTTGACGTGATATGAAGCTTGCTTCCAACATAGTCAACTCACTTGCACTTAGTTAATTATAGGTAAGAGCGCGGCCGAATGACTATGCGAGTACGTTCCGGTTCATTTTCCGGTTCAATTGTTCACGTGATTACTGTAACCTCACCGGAACACGTGCGCGAACAATGAGATTTGCCTAAGAACTTCCTCAGCGAGGTTCCCATGATAAACCTTGCATCAGCAAGAAGTAGAGTTCGACGGATCATGCGAGCTTGATTATGATTGTGCGTGTGAATGTGGTCAATGCGTTAGAGGAAACCATAGCTTCTGCGAATTAGGAGTCCACTTCAAAGGGTTCAATGACCTATTTTGTCAAGCGATTGATGATTCCCTTTCTGAATTGTTCGGGGCAAGCGTACTCTCATCTCTCCACACTGCCATAGAGAAACATGGTACCGTAAACCGAGACGAACCACCCTATCGACCCGAAACAATGCACCAAGCTCTGGAATTTGTTTTCGGAACTAAAGGCGCACATACAATCGAGAAACGAATCATCCGTCGATTCTACAATACGTTAGAACTCCCATTTACCAATGTTGTTGGATACAATCTGGAGGATTATGTTGAAGCCGCAAGAAAGAGAATTACGTTGAATTCACTTAGTTCTTTACGCGAATACATGCGGCTACTATAACAATACGAGTATTGGAGGTGAAACGAAATGCGGCATACAGACTACAAAACTGAGATTGAAGCATATGAGAAACTGATGCGATGGCAGAAGAAACATAAATAAAAATCATTGATCTCAAGTGAAGTCGTATGAAGTACGTGAACTGAGTTCATAGGAAACGATTTCAATCCTTAACTATTGAGCCAGCCAGTAATGACTCAGGCAGAATTAGCAACAGTTGAAAACAGCCTGAGCACTTCCTCGAAGACACAGCGTGATCGCATTGGTTGCGATAGGATCATTTTTGTCAATTGGAGTTCGATTGTACGCACGCAAACTTACGAAAAGTCAGACCCGAATAGTTGCGGCGTATTCAGGTTCGGGTTGTTCTTCGTGTCGATGGGAGTCCTTCTTTTCATGACGTTGTTTTTCTAAGAAGAATAGGGCAGATCTTCTCACTTGTCGGATATACTTACGGATAGATTTCAGATTGTGAAGTGTTTGTGCCTTAATTTTGGGATGAATCGTGGGGTTCGTTTCATGTATTCGCGATACTCATTTCCGAATCTGTCAATCAGCATCGACTAAGTTTCATCTCCACAAAACAGGTATTCACGCATCAGCAAACCACACTGTCGGCACCTTACAAGTCGCAGTAGTCTTCCGTCCTTGTCAAGGTCGACACCTATTTCGCGGAGTGGAGTGTGTCGACATTGGTTGTCATCGTCGGAGATAACCAACTCACTATCAACGGGTGCGTTCAATTCACGAGTTTTCTTTATAGAGATCAAGTTCTGTAAATCTTACCTAGGATACCGCTTATGTTATCTAAGCCGAGCCCTAACCAGACCCGCATTCTTGGACAAGTACCGTTGATCGTGGACAGGGCGGTTTGATGCAGGGTTCGGTTTCGTGGTCTCCGGACAGCTTAGACTTCAGAATAATCGGAGAGATGATTGTCTATCCATCCTATTGGAACGTTAGAAAATCGTACAAGGACATCGCTAAGAAAATTGGAGTGGATCAGGAAACAATCCGACTTAGATTACGTCGGATGAGGCAACAAGGTTACCTTCTCGGATGGAGATTAATTCCAAATCCTTTGCTCATTGGTCGAGGATCGTTCACTTTGCTCATGGAATTCGACGACCAAACTGCGAATAAGAATGCCAGAAATCGTTTACAGCATACTGCGGGAGTAGTCATTATGATTGAATTCTATGAAAGACACCTCTCGGTCAACTTGTTTCACAACTACTCAGAGGAAGAGCTTGCGAAAGAAGCGCAAAGTATTGCTTTCTCCTGCAAGGGGAAGCTACTAACGTTTTGGCAACGGGGATCTCCTGGAGTTACTAGGAAACTAACTAAGCTTGATTGGGAAATCATTGAGGGGCTGATGGGAAACCCAGAGAGGAAGCTTTCCGACTTGGCAGATAGACTTGGGGTTTCAACTAGGACAGTGAAGAGGAAGGTCAACGATTTGATGCAATCCCACTCTCTCTTTCTCCTCCCTGTGGTCGATCTGAAGAAAATCAAAGGTGTGCCGTGTCAACTATTAGTGGAGGCTGACCCTTCGAAGAAGAACGCTTTAGACAGGTTGATCATCGGCAAATTCGCCCCGATCATGAACTTTCGAGACACGGGATCGAGAACGCATTCGCTATATGGAATCGCTTGCAATAATGTAGCTGAGGCAGAAGAGAGTCGTAAATGGATTCAGAATCAACCCGGGGTACAAACCGTATGGATGAATATTGTCGGGCAACTAACCCACGTATACGACTGGATTGAGAGCCGAGTCAGTCTAATGGTCAGCCGATCAAACGCTTAGCTTGGAAGGCTTTGTGTAGTAGAGTTCCATGAAGTACAGAGCATATGCTGCAATGAAGCTCGTACTCATTTGTGAAGAGACTCCATTGTTCTAAAAACCGGAGAATACGGACAGCACGCCGCCCATCGCAGCTGAGACTATTGCTATGGTGGCGAGGACTGATGTAATGCGGACTGACTTGGATTTGGACGACTTGAATGAGAGCAGCAGCGTCAGGAAGGATAGCGCAACGAGCGCAAATCCTTCAATCCCATGATAGGTGGCTATAGGTCCACCAGCGGAAAGAGCCGACCAGAAACCGGTGAACGAATGTTGCACTGCGGAGTTCGGAAATTGACTGAACAGGTTGACCGAGTCGCCGCTCCATCCCTGCGCTGTCAAAGCAACGAGGGTGACGACAATGGAGATTCTGAAATTCCTCGCTGAGCCGTCTTGATTTCGACCCGACATATCGTCCAAGCCAACTCGCATTAATCCCAATCATTCAAACTACATTGATTTTTCTGGTATGAACTCTCGAGCTAAGGCACGCTGATGTAACTCCCAAAGAGACGCACCTTTTTTGTGTGCATCGATCAGCTTTTCTGGATCAATATCTGCGCGTTCCATAGACTGTGACTTCTTTATGTGTTCTGTCGCTGTCCAATCGTTACCATAGTTATTGACGTTTAATTCTACAATATTCTGGTCAGGGTCCTCATAGTAAAAACACATCCCTACACCTTGATCAGCTACACAAACAGGCAAGATACCCAAGTTCTTGAGCCGAACATAAGTGCCTAAAAGTTCATCGAGATCTCGGTATTCGAATGCAACATGTTGAAGTCCAGGAAGTCGGTTTTTTTCTGGATTGTTTATAATTTCAGGAATTTCAAAAAACACTATGCGATGGTCAGCCTCATCGTTACTAACAAAAGTCATTGCTGAAAAAGGCGCTCTGTTCTGAGTTCCTGCTGGAACTGCTGAGCGATTATTGACAGTCATACCCAAAACTTTTTGGTACCAGTCGACCATAGAATCAAGTTTAGTGGTCATAAGTCCATAATGTTTCAATTTTGGATGAACAATTATACTTGTATTTAGTTTACTTAATTCTTCATCAGGTAGATGCATCATATTTTTTGAGTTTTTCATCCATTATCCCGCTTTTTTTGCAACTCATAGGAGCGATATTGTTTACTACCATGCTCTTTGTGTTATCTAAGGCAAGCCCTAACAAGACCCGCATTTTTGGACAGAGATCAACGGAGAGGCCAAGCGAAATCTAACTCATAGTAACTTCAGAAACTGAGTGTGGGATTTCAGCACCAGTTTACCGGTACATATAACCGTCACATCGGCTACGAGTTGCCTTTGATATGGCAAGAGAGCTGAAAGCCGCTACTGATTTCGTTAACGATAGTCGAAGGTATGTGATTGTGGTAGGCCACAGATCAGAAAGAAGAATCAACATCACCGCAACACTCCCACTTGAATTCCTGGACAGCATCGACGAACTAATCGACGAAGATATTGTCCCATCACGATCATATGCCATCCGAGAAGCCGTCAAGAAGTATGTAGAAGCATTGCAGGAATCTTAATCCACAGTATCGTGGGTCCGAATTACAAATTCATGCCACGTGGTCGATTTTCTGAGTCCGGTGGGATGCACCCCAGAACAGGTTAACATCCAA
>DASQZS010000047.1:0-3104 GCA_035638535.1 Candidatus Acidiferrum sp. | reverse complement strand
ATTGTCACATTGACTGAAGAAGAATACCAGGATTTGGGTAGGCCTAGATACCCTGATCATGTTACTGTTGCTTTGAAGGTGCTTCCTGAAAGTTCGAGTTAGCTCCAGAAGAGTCGAGTTCTGGCGTATTCTCGTTCGGCTTTCAAAATATCAATGTACATGTCATCATCGTTTCGATGGACTTTTCTCAAGATTCTGCTAGCAGCGGCCGGTCCAACACCTCTTCCAGTCATTACGATTACTGCTTCTTTACCCTTAGTCTGGACTAGGCTCGCGCTTAGGTAGGCCTGTCGCCAAACGTGCTGTTCCTCAGGTGTGAGTTTTGTCCCTTTTTTCTTTTTTCTTACTATTGCAGCCAATGAATCATTTGACATATAGGTTGCGGCGATTAGTGTCGTACTGCATTTGGGGCATTTAATTTTCGGATTGAGGTCGCCAACAACTCTGATGGCTTCCCAGTCGCCATTTAACATGCAGACTAAACGTACCGTATCAGCGTTTAGTCGTTCTTTAACAATGGCTGTTAACGACTTTGATGGGATTGCTGGTCGCAAAAGGTCGTGTGGAATTATTTTATCAACGATTGGTGTTGCGTATGGTGAACAGGATTCATTGGATCGTGTCACATCAATTCCTATCAGTTTGTTTTGTATTCTTGTGATTGTCGCTTTCATGTTTGAAAGATCAAATTTCTCGAGGAATACTTCTCGTTGAGTCTCTAAGTTTACTGGTGTATTCTTTAAGGCGGTGACCAGCATTCTAGAGCGCATCGATCGATAGTCTGCTCTTCTTTCAACAAGGCCGAAACGTCTCGCGACTTGCCAGTGCCGCCAGGCGAATAGGTCAGATGTCTGCAGTGCCTGTACGAGAACGTTTTCTGCGTCCGCTGGTGTCAGTTTAGATAACTCCACTGCAACCGTTTCAGGTTCGATTTTGAACGGTGATATTAGCGCGATTCGATATGGATCCGTTTGTGTTGCGATATTCACTCCATACTTAGCACTTAGTAAGGCGGCTAAGATCATTGCGATTGTGTCGTTGACTCTGCTTCCGAAACATGCGTGGATGACGACGCAGTTTTCGAATTTTTCTATGATTACGTGCTGATCGGTAGGTAAAGGAAAATCTTTTACTTGTGCCTTGATTGTGTCAGCGATTTTGGAGTACGCTGCGTCGCTCAATCCAAGTCTGGTTTGTAGTTCCTGCCTTGCCAAAGGCTGATCGAGGTTTGCTCTTATTTGCGCGCGTAATGCGCCCACTTCTTGAGCTGTCTCGAACGAGACGGGTATTATCTCACCTTCCCAACTTGGGATGGCATCTAACGTTGGTGCAGTAGGTTCGACCTCGGTCGTAAGTTTTTCTTCGTTAATGTTAATTATTTTCCATGTTTGTCCATGGATTATGAAGACGGTTCCGCTCTTGCATTTTCTAGCAACGAAACTCTGATCAAGAGTACCGATCCTTCGTTTTCTAATGAAATCGAAAACGTCGAATCTCTTGACGTCCGGTATCACTGAGAGGTTTTCATAGTAGTACTTGAACGTTCTCGGAAACCTTGCTGATACCACATCATCTACAAGTCTAACAATTCCTAGCGAGTTAAGGAAACTTACGAGTGAATGTAGATCTTCGCCTGTTAGATCGCGATAGGCGTATGCACCCGCTATTATTTCGTAGACTTCAGCAAGCTTCACTCTTTTCGAATCGAGAGCTATTCCAGCAATTTGATGAGCTAATACGTCCAATGCTTTGTCATGGACGATCGTCTCTTCGATTCTGCCTTCCCTTGCATTTCTTGAAAGAACCGACGCTTCGAGAAGATCGTCCGCCAGAGTTCCAATGATCTCACCCTTGGCGAGCCCCTTTATAGTGTGACCACTTCGCCCGATTCTCTGGATCAGTCGTGTCGACATTCTCGGCGACATATACTGCACGATGTAATCGACTGCTCCTATGTCCATGCCTAATTCTAATGACGACGTACATATCACTGCCTTCAATGAGCCGTCTTGAAATCCTCGTTCTACTTCCTCTCTAATTTCCCGTGAGAGTGATCCATGATGTACTCGTACAGGTAAATTCGAGGCAAGGACGTGGAGTTGGGAGCCCACGGCCTCGGCTTGTTCTCTTGTGTTTGTGAAAACGAGTGTTGATTTTCTCTGACCTATTATTTCGGCTATTTTACGTGCTCTCGCAATTGTAGTTGGAGGTAGCCCTAACTTGTTTGACTCATTCGAATCCTGCGGTGTAGGTTGAACGTAATCTACCTCTATCTCGATGCGTCTGAGTTGCTGTGATTTTATCACTTCAACTTTACGATTCGTTCCAACCAAAAATCGTGCGACTTTATTTTCTTCGCCAACTGTTGCGGATAGGCCTATCCTTTGGAAATCTCTCCCCATCAGATGGTGTAGCCGTTCCAAGGCTACGGACAATTGGATTCCGCGTTCGTCTGTCGCGAGTTCATGTACTTCGTCGACGATTACCCATTTGACTTCTCGCAAATGTTCGCGCATTCGACGCCCTGGTAGAATAGCCTGAAGCGTTTCTGGAGTTGTAACCAACATGTCGGGTGGAAATTTTGCTTGATGTGCTCTCGTGCTGGTTGATGTATCTCCATGCCTTACCTCGACTTTGATATCAAGCTCCTTCCCAATGTCCGTGACTCTCCTGAGGATATCACGATTCAATGCCCTGAGTGGTGTTACGTACAGGATTGAGATGCCGTTCATTTGGTGTTCCGAGCGTTGCTCCATGAACATGTTGAAGACGGGTAGGATTGACGCCAGAGTCTTACCGGTTCCGGTCGGTGCAATGATTAGGACATTCTTGCCTTGGAGGATTGAAGGAATAGCGATGTTCTGGATATCGCTCGGTTCCTCTAATCCTACTCTTTCAAGATGGACGCGAATTGCGCGGTGCAATTGCGCGAAAGTATTGGTTAACATTTACTGCCCTCCACGGTAACCACTTGTTCAATGGTTACTGATTTTTCAGATGTGCTTGTGAGAACGTAGTTTTCTTGCCTACGATGGTTTCTCATATGCAAGATAAACGAATATTAGAACAACTGCTAAGAACGCAAGGAAGGTGACCCCAATCTG
>DASQZS010000046.1:0-3907 GCA_035638535.1 Candidatus Acidiferrum sp. | reverse complement strand
ATTTGATCAATAGGGATTGTTTTTCCGTCGACTTCCATTTTTCCGTTCATTGCTATGACGCAGGTTCGTTGAAAACCCGTAGTGTTTGACCCATCTATCACTATTTTGCGCATGACATGAATTTCATCTACAGGCCTAGCGTTGAGGAGTAAAGCGGCGGTCAAGCAGATTTCTATCGCCTCCTTTTCGAGCGTCCCTGGTGGTTCTTCGTCGCACTCCACTAGACACGCCGTTTGGTGATCGTATTCGTAATTGATTCCTTTCCCTCGATTGAATTCGAAGAGTGCTGCTCGATCAACTTGTCCAAGTTCACTTTGCGTCGGTCGGAACCTACGTAAGAATTTCTGTTCAGGTTCTAACTCACCTAGAAATGTGGGGCAGGCGCAGAAGAGTTTGTGTTTCGTATCTAGCTGTCGGTGGACCTCGAGTCCGGCTTTGATTGGCATTGATTCTTCAACCATCGTGTTTCTCCTCGATTACCCGTCGTTCCGAAAATTCTTGTGCGAGGTTGGTGCGCATGATCTGTTTCACGTTTTCAGGTTCACGCTCATTGCCGAAGGCCCACATCATTTTGACAAGCGCGGTTTCGCTGAGCATGTCATAGAGTGGAATTACTCCCATTCGCAGCAGATCTCTTCCTGTTGAGTAGACGTTCAATTGTACTCTCCCCCAGATACATTGGGAGCACATTGCTACAACTAGCCCGCTCTTTATGGCTCTCTCTAAGGAACTGAAGAGACTTTCGCTAATGTGTCCTAGTCCGCTACCTTCCAATATGATTCCTTTGTATCCGGTCGCTGTCGCCCAGTCGATTATTCCTGCTGAGAGTCCTGGGTGGAATTTGACAAGTAAGACGTTTGGATCGAATTTCGGTTTGATAGACCAATCGTTCGTTTTTCGCCTTCGATCGTAGTCATCGGTGTTCATCTTTAGTGTACGGTGGATCAGGTCGTAGTATGCCAAGGGTGAGGTGTTGACACTTCGGAACGCGTCGCGCCTACTCGTGTGGCATTTACGCACCTTGGTACCTCGGTGAACGGCTATAGTTTCATCGGATATCCAATTGTGCATAGCGATCACAACCCCAGCGAATGGAGCTTGTCCGGCAATTGCTGACGAGGCGAGAAGGTTTGTGGCAGCATCGGAGCTTGGGCGGTCGGAAGATCGTTGGGCGCCAACTAGAACTATCGGAATGGGTGGTTTGTTTAGTGCGAAACTTAACGCGGAAGAGGTGTAGGCTAAGGTATCGGTTCCATGAGCTACGACTATTCCGTCCGTGCCTTTTCGTATCTCTTTTTCGATGGACTCAGCGATTTTTGACCAGAATGGCGGCCCTATGTTTTCGCTGAATATGTTGGAGATAATGCTTGCGTCTACGTTTGCGATCTGCGCAAGTTCAGGTACGACACTGTGAAGGTCGTCTGCATCCAAAGCCGGTTTCACTGCGCCTGTTCGGTAGTCTACGCGACTGGCTATTGTTCCACCTGTGCTCATTATGCAGACTTTAGGTAGGCCTTGCTGTCGTCGCGGTAGTTCTGGACGGCTGAAGTGTGGTTCTGTTCCCTTTCCTATGATTTCGATTTTAGTGCCTGAATCAATTCTTACCCCGACATTGTATCCCGTTTTAAGTTTCACCACGACACAGTCTTCGTCGTCTCTGGTTGCAAATCGTGGCATGAGAAGACCTTCAACAACCTCCTGAGAATTGCCTCGCTTTATGATCAACCGTATTTTGTCACCTACGCGGGCATCCGCCGTTTCTAAAATCTCTCTACACTGGCCTGTGTACCGAAAATCGTCCGCCAACATCATACCTCATTTGGAGCTTGAATCTGATATGGACAGTCTCCGAAGTGTCATGAGAGAATCTTGCTCATGTACGAACCGTCGTATCCGTATCCAAAGCGTTTGTAGTACGCTTTAGTTCCAAGCGCGCTTATGATGACCATCTTTTTTGCGCCTTCGGATTTGGCACAAAGTTCCGCTTCACTCAAGAGCATGCGGCCAAACCCTTTATGTTGCCATGCGCTATCGGACCTTTGTCCGACCGGCACTTCAGGCCCGTAAACATGTAATTCCCTGACTATTGCTGCTGAGCATTCATCAATTTCATGTCGGTGAGCTCCCGTCGAAGGAAAGCGAACTCGAAGATAACCAATCAAAGTGTCTGACTCCGGATCTTCAATTGATATGAAAACTTCCGATCCAGATGACGCACGATAGATTCGTTTCACAGTACGGAAACGTGCGATGTCTACAGATGCTTTCTCCTTCAGCATCCGATGCCCTACTTCACGGCATCGTATGCATCTGCATCTCTTTCCTTCCAGCTTGAGCTTGTTAATGGCTAGTTCTCTTAAGTTTCCGCTCTTTGGGCCTCCGGCTATTCTCTGCACCGGAAATTCTCGTTGCACACGCATTATTCGGACCCAGGGAGGCACGATCGTTTTGACTCTGGCGATCAAGTCTACGGCTTCGTCAGTGTTGTAAGGTGTGTATTTGCCCTCTTGCCACCATTCATAGAGGGTTGTGCCTTCTACAACGAGGCAGGGATATATCTTCACCATGTCGGGTCGAAATCGTTCGTCTTCGAAGAGCGTCCGAAATGATTCAAAGTCCTTTTCAGGGGTCGAGCCTGGCAGACCTGGCATCATATGGGCTACAATTTTTAGGCCAGCGTCTTTCGCTATCTGGAATGACTCGACAACATCTTGTAACGTATGTCCACGGTTCGTCAATTCGTAAATGTGATCATCCAGTATTTGTACACCGATCTCTACTCTTGTCGCACCGAATCGTAGCAGCTGATCAACATGAGGCTTCTTACACCAATCTGGTTTTGTCTCAACTGTTAATCCCACGTTCCGCATCGTAGCGGTCTCCGCTAGGGACTTTGCTTCATCCAATGATCGTGAATCCGCGCCATTGACCGCGTCTAGTGATCGTTTAACAAAGTGTTCTTGGTAATCCAAGGGCGCCGCTAGGAAAGTCCCTCCTTGAATTACAAGCTCGATCTTCGAGGGCGTATGACCGATGGCTTTGAGCTGGTTCAAGCGAGAGGTAATCTGTATGAATGGGTCATATCCAGACTGAAAGCCTCTCATGACTGCGGGTTCTCCGGATACGTAACTCATCGGATACCCATTTTCCATGGGACAGAAAACGCAACGACCATGCGGACATCCGCGAGGCGAACTCATGACCCCGATAACGTTTACGCCAGAGACACTTCTTACCTTCTTGAGTTGTAGACTGGCAATTAGTCGTTCTTTATCAGCCGTCGGAAGAGCATTAAGTATGTCAGAGTTACGCGGCATTCGATCAAGGTCATGTTCTTTACAGAAATCTAATTTCATCTTGTTCAGTATGGATGGATCGTATATTCCAAGGTCATGAATTCTTGAGGCAAGTTCCACTAGAAGGTCCAATTCCGCTTGCGACGCGGTGTGTTGATCACTCAACTGTGGTGTCACTGCTGGCGTAAGTGCTAGACCTGCTTGCCAGCGTCCACACAAATGTAGAGTATGTTGCTACCTCGGAGAATCACATTACCATAGTTTGCCGTAAGCGAATTTCCACGGTACTCGCTTGCGCCTTCCAAGATAATATTCATGTGGCTGTCGGCGTCGATCATGTGGCCGCGGTATTCGACGTCATTCTTGAGCCTAATGCTTACTTCACCGTTCAATTTCTTTACGAGGAGATTGAGAGGTTTTCTGGAAGGCTCCAATAGGAATCACTAAGATGTTGCCAGTTTCCTTTTGGCGCTAAATAACCTTGCGGGCAAACGTAATTCTCCTAAGCAAGCTGTCCTAGCCCATGAACTGGCTGAGTTTCATATCCTTCATTGTCTTAAGCACAGCAAAGCATCTTTCCGGCGAGAGTTGAACGAATTCGAACTTAGAGT
>DASQZS010000045.1:0-4091 GCA_035638535.1 Candidatus Acidiferrum sp. | reverse complement strand
CCGCGTTCGTTCCATCCACTATAGTGTTGATGCCCAGCTTTCCTGCCAAGACGATGAGTTTCTGGCTCAGTTCTTTCTTACAGAAGTAGCATCTGTTCGATGGGTTCGAAGCGTAACTAGGATCGTCCAATTCATCAGTTTGGACAATGATCTGCTTCACGTTCAATACTGCGGCAATTTTCTTCGCTTCTTCCAACTCTGATGATGCAAGGCTAGGCGAGTTGGCGGTAACGGCTACGGCGTTCGATTGAAGTTCAAGCTTTGCAAGATACAACATAAGCGTGCTGTCGATTCCGCCTGAGAATGCCACAATCACTTTTCCAAAACTCTGGAGCTCACTAAGTATTAACTCAGCTTTAGTTCGGAGTGCTGACGGGATGAAGGGGACAACTTCGCCCCTAACCGTTACGAGCTTTGTATCGCCTGTTAACATTTTATGATACGCTGAACGTTCAAGGTACTTAGGTATTTCCAAGGCGAAAATCTTGCGCGAAATCCTCGAAAAACTCGCACGTGGAACCATTTCAGTTGATGAAGCAGAAAAGGAACTAAAATTTGACATCGTCGAGAAGGTTACTAGCATCGCGAGATTGGATGTAGCGAGAGAACTACGAAGAGGAGTTCCGGAAATCGTTTTTGGTGAGGGAAAATCTGTTGAAGATTTGCTTGCGATCTCTGAGCGTATGCTTGACAAAAATGGCCGCGTAATCCTAACACGAGTCGACAATGTCCAATTAGCTAGCTTAGAAGCAAGATTTGATGGCAAAGGTAACATCAGGAAGTTCCCGCACTCGAAATCAGTCGTGATTAAACGAGCAGACTTTGAGCTAAGACAGACTGGAGGAAGAGTTGGAATTCTCACAGCTGGAACAGTCGACTTGGCGGTGGCTGAGGATGCTGAAATGATTGCCAATGAGATGGGCTGCAGCACCTTCCTTGAGGCGGATGCGGGGGTTGCGGGTATTCATCGTTTGATCGAGCCGTTGAGGGATCTCATCAAGAATGATGTTGACAGTCTCATAGTTGTGGCTGGACGCGAAGGTGCGTTGCCCACGGTGGTGGCGGGATTAGTTGATATTCCGTTAATCGCTGTTCCTGCATCCTCAGGCTACGGTTATGGTGGTGGAGGACGCGCTGCCCTCATGGCAATGTTGCAGGCATGTTCCTTGGGTCTTGCCGTAGTGAACATAGATTCAGGGATAGCAGCGGGAGTAGTGGCGGCCCAAATCGCCAATCGTGTGGCTAAGGCTAGAAAGGGTAACTAGATCAGGCATCTATCCCTGCACTGATTTGACTGTCTTAAGATGACTTACGGCAGTCCTCACGACGTCTGCAGATTTTTGAAAAGCGGCTCTCTCTTCATCATTTAATTTTAGTTCAATAATGCGCTCGACACCTTTAGCGCCCAGCACTGCTGGGACGTCGATATAGAGATCCTTGATTCCAAACTCTCCGTTAAGATGCGAGGTCATACAAAGCGCCATCCTCTTGTCTTTCACGACAGTCTCAATCATTCTGGCTATCCCATGAGCTGGAGCGTAAATGGTTGCTCCTTTGAGAGCTATCACCTCAGCCGCCGTCTTCCGAGTTCGATCGACAATCTCAGCCACTTGATCTGCTGGGAGAAGCTCTGTGATCGGTACTCCGTTCACAGTAGAGAATCGTGGTAATGGGACCATTGAGTCGCCATGTTCGCCGATGACAACTGCCTGCACTGAACTTGTCGAGACTGCGAGGGCTTTCGCGATGAAGTATTTGAAGCGCATAGTGTCGAGCATGCCACTCTGGCCGAAGACGCGCGAAGAATCGAAACCTGAGACTTTCCAAGTCAAATACGTCATAACGTCCACCGGATTCGTGACAAGCATGATAAGTGATTTGGGCGCATACTCCACAATCTTCTGAGCGATCCCTCGAATAATTTCTTCATTCTTATCCTGCAGATCCAGTCGTGTCATTCCAGGCTTTCTTCCCAAACCTCCGATCACGACAATGAGGTCGGAGCCCGCGACATCCTTGTAGTCATTTGATCCGACAATGTCCACGTCAGCCCCCTGTTCTGCAGTCATCTGTCCAAGATCCAGTGCCTCACCTTGAGGAAGCCCTTGGATAATATCGATGAGTCTAATATCGCCAAGTTCACGAGAGGCTACTTGTAGAGCCACCGCACTACCAAGTTTGCCTGTTCCGATGATTGAGATTAGTTTCCGTGCTGCCAAAATTAACCACTTTGCCGCATTTTTCGCGTAAGAACATGTCGTTTAATAGTTCTTCCTATTAATGCGTCCGATGGAAATTCGCCAAGAATCGTCACGATCGTCCCCTTGTCGTTGGAAAAGGCTTTTATGGCCTAGTCATGCGGTAACAGAATCGATTCAGATAGGGGAGGGAAGTTCATTGGCTGAAATGTTTTGTGTGAAATGTAAGGAAAAGAAAACTGTACCTGATGATCAGACAACGATGGAAAAGACCGCAAAGGGCCGAAACATGATGCGTGCTGTCTGTCCGACTTGCGGTACTAAGATGACCAAGTTCACGAAGTAAATACTCCCGTGAGTATACTTCGTCTGATTTCTTCGGCTCGCCGAAGAAATCGCCTCCGTTTTTTTCTTCATCCAAAGTAATTTGGCCTCCAGTAATCATGAATTTCCGTCGCAAATTGAGGTTCAAAATTGGAAGTTAGTTCGACGAATCTCAATTTCAAGCTCGCTTTATTGGAGCTCGATCTTCTCAATCCTCACGAAGAAGTGATCGATAGCCTTGTACGCAAGCTTTCGAACGAGATGGAATCAGAAGAGGAAGTAAGGGATCCATTAATTATCGATGAGAAGGATCATGTGATTCTTGATGGGATGCACCGCTTCAATTCGTTGAAGCGACTGAGATGTCGTTTTGCACCGTGCTGCCTTGTCGATTATGATAACCCGGAAATTAAAGTAGAATCATGGTATCGCGTCTTTAACATTGAAGAATCAGAAAAATTCGCTGAAGAGCTGCTTGAAAAATTCGCAGTGAACTATAAGAAGGAAAAGGATGCTCTTAGCGGGTCAGAAATAATCCTGGCGAGTGAAGGAACAAGATTCATTCCTACACAACCAATCGATGACGTTCAATGCGCTAGGCGAGCTGTAGAATTGGAGAGAGCGGTATCACTTAGGGGACACAAAGTAGAGTACCAACCGTCAATCGTCGCCATCCAACGCTGGAAATCGGCTAACGTGAATTTTGTTATTCCCCTGCCAACCTTCACCAAACAAAGGATACGAGAACTTGGAGAGGAGAAAATCCTGCTTCCTCACAAATCCACCTGCCACGTTATACCGTCAAGACCACTTCGATTAGATGTGCCACTAACCTTGTTAAGAAACGAAATCATTACGCCCACAGAAGCGAATGCGCGACTGACGGGTCTCCTGTCAAGCAGGAAAATCGACAGAAAACCACCCGGCTCCATCATAGACGGAAGGCGATATGAAGAAGAACTCTTAGTATTCACGGCCTAATGGAATTTTCACGTTTATATCTGACTCATCGCTCGTAGATGCACTCGAGATTCACAATGCCCGTTGAAATTGCTGACGCCGAACAATTCATCCAAGTATCAGAACGAGCAAGCGTATGCCGAGTAAAGAGACTTCAGGACACTGTGAAGCTGAAGCTTCGAACACGTAAAGCATTATACACAATAAAGGTCGATCCGAAGAAAGCGGAAGAATTGATCAAGCAGATCAAGTGCGAGATCATCGAAGCTTAACATGTACTGAACGTGATCGTCTCTGTTCTTAGCAGAGATGAGCTACTACTTCACACTGTTGCTAGGCATTCTAGCAACTTTAACGTCTTTCTACACCCTGCGCCTAGGGAGAGATTATGAAAGGAAAGCTCTAACGGTTCTCTCACGACCGAAGACGGGGTTCTCACCCACAACCTGCCTAATTATGGCATGTAAAGGTGAAGAACCAGGATTGGAAAATAACATTGTCGCAATGCTCCACCAAGATTACGACGACTATACTTCAGTAATAGTAACTGATGATACGAAAGACCCAGCATATCGAGTAGCTGAAGCCGTGATTACCCGTTATCCAAAG